>AP017919.1 GCA_002091395.1 Candidatus Azobacteroides pseudotrichonymphae | reverse complement strand
TTTTTAATTAACTATATATTTTACTAAGTTTTATAAACTCTATACAAAAAATCTTTATTGAAAATTTAAAATTTTTTAGACAAAAAAAACAACCAAATACTAATTTTTTTAGACAAAAAAAACAACCAAATACTAATTTTTTTAGACAAAAAAACAACCAAATACTAATTTTTTTAGACAAAAAAACAACCAAATACTAATTTTTTTAGACAAAAAAAACAACCAAAACTACTTATAAATCAAATACTTATCGGTACAACATCACTATACCGATAAGTATTTGATTTATAAGTATATAATGATCATAAGTATTAATTTTTAAGTTTTAATTTTTTTATAACTGAAAATCATAGTATAACGTACTATAACATTTAGTTAGTACAATTAATTTGACCAAAATAAATTTTTAACAATAAACTGTATTTAAGTATCTTAGTATGCTATATAATTGTAAACATTTTACTAAATTTGTTTAAAAATGCGAATTACATGATTTTGATCAAAATCAATATAAAAATATGAAAAAATTAATATTTTTATCATTGTTGTTAGTGTTGGTGTTTTTTACATTTAGTTGTGAACAATCATCATTACAATGTCAACAATCTGTGTATAATAGCAAAAATAATTTATATTGTAATGATGAAAATTATTTTTCTGAACATTATGTGAATTTTAGTCGTACTATCAAGTTATTGAGCTGGGACAATGATAAATCAACAAAATGGTCAAAACCTTTTGACAAAAAAATTTGTGTACCTGCTAATCATTCTGAAAAAATACCTAAAAATTTACCAAATTTAGATATTTTAACAAAACAATATGATAATTGTGATAATAGTATTGTAGATAATTGTAACATAGAGGGAAGTAGTATTAGAAAAAATATAAAAAAATTTGCCGAAGAGGATAATTCGTTTCTATATCGCAAGTTTGTTTATGCTAAATTTGAATCTGGTGATTTAAAGGAAGCATATATAACAAGTAAGGCTTATGTAGTTGAAAGAAAAGAAGATGAAGGTAATAATGTAGTTTACATAAAGATGAAATCAGATAACGATCAGTTCATTGAAAATATATTGAAACCATTTTTTAATGATAAAGATTCAGCTTATGTTTCTGAAACTCCAAATTTTGACTACATAACTACGATAAAAACTAAAAAAATAATCTATGGTTTAAAAGAAGTGGATGAAGCTTATGACACAGTACTAGTTGGAACAGTATCTTCCACAGCAATAGAAAGAGGATTCAGGAATTGGGTTAAAAGCAAAAATATTCCTTTAAAGGAAATAAATTAACTACAAATTAAAGTACTTAATTAAAGTTTTAATTTAAATATTTTTTTACCTCTATATGAAAATTATCGTATAGGGGTTTTTTTATTTATACTATAAGTTAATTTATAGATTATATAGCAGAGAATATAGTTTATTTGTTTATAAGATCGTAATATTTGGTGATATATTTTATGTTAAGAGATTTCTGTTTGTTAACAATATTATTTTTTTTTGAATAAAATTTAATTAATTAAATTGGAAGTGTATAGAATAGATCTATCTTTATTTTTGTGTTGATCAATGACATCGATACTGGCTTTTTTGTACAAATTAAATTTGTAATACGTAATGTTGTATCGTACATCATTTTAGAAGTAAAATTTTATAGCTAATAGCTAATTGTAAATGTTAGTTTACAATTATTTCTTGTAGTAGTAAAATACTATTTTTAATAAACAAGAAATTATAAGTAACAGTACATATCAATTTAAAATAAAGTACGTTTCTAGATGTGAATTTTTCAGTTTTTTTTCACTTTTTTTTATAAAAACACATTTGTGTTTACACCACTTTTCAAAATTTTTAGCTTTTTCTTTTTCTTTGTTTATACGTTTTTCACGAATAGTAACAACCCATTTATTATCGAATTTAAATATGTCATATACATTTTCATTGTATTTGTGACCATTAATTGTTATTTCATACTCATCTTTTTTAAATTTATTCAATACTATATTTAGTACATTTTTTATTTGATTTGAGCAATAATATAATAATATTGTAATAATTAATATAAAAAATAACAGTTTTTTCATTTAACATGACATATTTATTATTTGAACATTAGTAACTAATGTTAGTTACTAATGTTTTGATAGATTTTTAGTTTTTTTGTTAAAAACATTTTAGTTTATAATTTTAACTATTTTCGTTTTAAAATATTTATTATATGCTTGATATACATGTGATTCTACATAATCACATGTATTGTGTTTAACATATTAATCATAATTATGAATTTAATAATACTTTGAATGTTACAAATATATTATATAACAAAATTATATATTTAAGCTGTAATTGCTGTATGCACATAATTCCTAATGTAACTTTCTTGATTTAAGATATTAAAAAAAAAATTAAAAAATCAAG
Organism: Candidatus Azobacteroides pseudotrichonymphae; assembly: GCA_002091395.1. GTDB lineage: Bacteria > Bacteroidota > Bacteroidia > Bacteroidales > Azobacteroidaceae > Azobacteroides > Azobacteroides pseudotrichonymphae_A. The sequence continues at coordinate 11,091 of AP017919.1, read as the reverse complement.
TTAAATTGAACTACAATTATATAATTAATTAGTTTTTTGAATTATAAACAATTAACAATTTTTTGTATTATTGAGTTTTTACTTATTGCTGTATGATTTTATATATAATAGTTACTTAATAAGTGTTATTAATTTATTGTATGAGTTTTTTGTATCTTATTTTGAGTTGTTGATTGTTTTGTAAATGCTTTCAAGTTCAATTTCAATATTGCATGTTTTGCAACAGTTTGGTGTATTGCTACCCCTTGAAACAATATGAAAATGTTGATTTGTGTAAGGTTTATAGCAATTAGTTGCACATTCATTGCAAAGATCATTAATTCTTTTTAATAGATTTACCATATTATGTTTTTCAATAATTAATGAAACTGTTAAAATTTTTATATATTGACACGGTTTATATTAACATATATATATCATCAGTAATATTAAATATTTTTACACAAATACAATTATAGTATTTGTATATATGTAATAAAAAAATATAAATTCGATAGTATAATTTTATAAGGCTTTAAATGTTACAATAATAGTCAAAATTGAATTATTTAGACTATTGTGTAATTTATTATTAGTGATAATAAATTTTTTATAAAATGATTTTTAATTATTTATATTAACTCAAAAAATAATTAAACTCATTGTTTTACAATTTTTAGTTTTATCAGTGTATATGTATATAATTTTTCTATGAATGTTAAAGTGTATATCAGTAATTGTTTGTCAGCGAATTTCTAATTCGCTATTTTGTGTGTTGTTCTTTTATGTGTTATTTAAATTGCTACTTTAATTATCTATGTTTTAAACAGTATCAAGTTGAATTTTTATATGTTAGTTAATAATTATAAAATTTTAAATTTTTTGTATGATAAAACGTGAATTAACTATCGCAATAGCTAGTAAAACAGGAATAGACAGAGAAAGTGTTCAGGTTATAATAGATAGATTTATAGAAGAAGTTCCTAGAGCGTTAAGTAATGGAAAGTCTGTTCATCTTCGAGGGTTTGGAAGTTTTATTTCAAAAAAAAGAGCATCAAAACCAGCACGAAATATAAAAAAAAATACTACAATTATTATTCCAGAAAGATATGTTCCTCATTTCAAACCATCTCCATATCTTGTGAATAAAGTACTCAATGGAGCAAAAAAATGTAAAAATTATTCGTAATTTTATTTTTTTTATTCTTATTAATTTTAATAGTAAAAGCAATAATGATCAAAAGATGAATAGATCCTAGTATCCACAATGCGTATTTTGAATGTACAAAGCACATATACCAGAATAGATTTTTAATCAACCAATTTTTCAAAGTTGCAGATATCATTGTTTATTCATACTATTTATTGTTGTTATTTATCATTTTTTTATATCATATATTTTCACCAATGCTTCATAAATTAAGATGCTTTTATTTCTGTATTTTTTTTAAATTCTATTTTAGTTAGAAGTGTTTTCAGATGAATCAAGAAATGGAAAATATGGAGCTGATCTGAATGTATAATCGTTTTCGTTTTTATCTTCAAGATGAAGCTATAGAAAAACCTATTCTTGATGCACTAAAAGAGCTAGAAGCAAAATTTATATTTATAAGAGCTTTGACTATGGTCACCATCGTGTTTGTTATGTTGCTTATATTAATGATATTGATGGAAGTATGAAAATGTACGACATCCATGGAATGATGATGATGATGATGAAGATGGATTTGATGAAGATTGAGTTATTGAATTTTAATTTCTATCTACTGAGTAGTAGTATTTTCTTGTAATTTAAAAAAATCGATGTTATCTTTAATTTGTACGGTAAGTGATTGTATTTTATATAGAAGAGTAAAATAGTGAACTATTTATAATATTATCCAAAAAATAAAATGAAAAAACTGTTATTTATACCATCACTACTAGCACTGATGTTTTGTGTGTTTAGTTGTGAACAATTTAGTCCTTGTAGGAAGTATGGATGTAAAAATCAAAGTATTAATGGAGATTTAAATTATTTCAAAAAGAATTTTGTAGATCGTCACACTGGGATAAAACCTTTTGGTGGTGAATCGTGGGAGGCTGTTGAAGAATCTAACAATTTTGATTCTGGAATAGTTACAGAGGCTAATAGGGAAACTAGCGATGGATTATCTACAGCTAAGCTTATCATTGGAATATTTGAATCTGGAGATTTGAAAACTGCTTATATAACAAGAAATGCTTATTATATTAAAGAATTAAAAGGTGATTCAGCTGGTATTAATTCTTTAAACGTATATATAAAGCTTAAAGCTGATAGAGATAATTTTGAAAATATGTTAAAGGGATACTACAATTTCTTTAATAGAAAAGATTGTGATAATAACTACCTTGTCAACGTTAAAGTAGGGCCAAAAGCATTTGTTAACCTCGATGAAAAGGCAAACAAGTATCCTCATGATGCTATTCTTTTAGGAACTGTTGTTAGCATTTCTGAAGAAGAATCGTTCAGAGAATTTGTGAAAGAAAAAGGATTAAATATAAATGAAATAGGAGGAAGTAGTTATTCAAAAAGATATTATTAATATTTGGTATTTATTAATATAAACTAGTATTAATACTACATGTAAAAATCTGTTAAAGTATGAAAATAATTTCTGTATTTTAATAATAAAGTCATTTTATTAACTATAAAGTAGCTTGTAGCTATTATTAAATCTTGTTGTCAAAAAATGATTAAAAAATATATTTTTTATGTGATGGTTTATTTCTAATTTTTTTTACTGAATATATTTAGTAAAATATTTAGTAATTACATTAGTCTTGGTAGCTTTTATTTTCAATTGAAATATTTGTTAATTGTTAGTCATATATACTTAACAATAATTACATATTGTTAAGTATAATTATGCATCGTGCTGAATATCAGTATATTTCACTAAAATTCAAAACTTAAAATATATATCAGTAATTATGAAATATATAAAAATTTACATACAACTGACTTGAGTTTATTTTTGCTAGAAATGAAAATTATTTGATTGTTGGTTGCCAATAAATTTCAAGAAATTCCACATAAACATATTTTAGATAAAAAAATACGTATTAAGTTTCTTAAGTATAAAGTCAATTGGAAAATAAGTTGAAAATTAATTTTCAATTATAAAAACCAAACGTATAATCTAATACTTAACACAAACAACTTCATATTTATTAAACATAAATGTTGTAATTGGATGACCAGTATTGTCTCTTCCAAAAACAGCATTAATTAAGTGTATATTTTTATATTTCATCCAGTTTATAAATTCAAATGCATTGTCATAATCATCGTCAATGTCAGCAATAACGACATACACAAGATTTTTTTTATGAAAATTATTTGGTTGATAATATACATCATGAAATTTTTGATGATATATATTGCCATTAAATTTTACCGACCATTTATCTGAATATGTTGGCCAAATTCTATGTTTAGTTTTATTGATATAATTGTCATTAAATTTTTTGTATGTACTAACATTATGTATTTTTTCACAGCAACTAGTTAATTTAATAATTAAAATAATTATTAATAGTATTATAAAAAAATTCTTCTTCATTATTTATACCAATAAAATTATAATTTTTAATTAAAAGTTAATTGTAATTAATTATTAATATCGAAAAAATTAATTTTTAGTCTTTGTATGAAATTTTGATTTAATTTTCAAATTTTTATACAATGTATAAGTTTTTTTTGGAAAAATTATAATTTTATTTACATGGTATGATTAAAACATATTTAGCAAAAATAAAATTCTTGCTAAATATGTTTCAGTAGTAAAAAATGTTGATGTGTTTTTATTGATATTTTGTTGTTTACTTATAAAATCATATTTATATACTAGTTATTAATAACTAAGTATGATTATTAATAGTTTAGTCGTTCAACCGATTGTTTTGAACATATTTTATTATTTTAAGCTGTTAATTTATTTATTTTACTTGTTTGGTTGATACCAAATAAAATAAGATACAAGAATAATGAGATATTAATTAAAATTAATATCTCATTATTCTTGTATCTGGATATTCTTGCATAAAAGATTTAAAATCACATTTAGTAAGATATAATATTGTGGTTTTTTCAGAAAGAAAAACTTCACATGATTGATGTTTGTACATGTTATTACAACAGTAATAATCTTTATACTCATCCCCTGTATTATTCAATATTTCATTGATGAAATTTTTTGTTTCAACAATGTTATAAATATTTATAACATTGTATGTGTCTTGACATATAACTCTATCTTTTGAAGTTTCATATTGTGAAGTGTAGTCACTACCAAGTGATACTGAATAAGCATATTTTGTTACAAATATTCCATGAGATTTTGTAATAAATGCAATCTTATAATAATAATCTGGTAGAATTCTGCAACCACGTATACATTCTTTGTAAGAATATCCATTTAGTTCAATCGATTGTTTTGAACATATTTTATTATTGTAAGTTGTTAATTCATTTATTTTATTCGGTTGGTCACAACCAAATAAAATAAGACACAAGAATAATGAGATATTAATTAAAATTAATATCTCATTATTCTTGTGTCCTGGTGTTCTTGCATCCAAATTTCATATTCAGATTTAGTTAATAATTTTATATTATGATTATATAACAAATATACTTCATTTGTTATAAACAAAATACCTTCATATGTTGTGATATATACATTTTTAATTTCATCTAATAATTTTTTTCGTAGTTCATTAACAAATGAAAGAGTCTGCATATTATTCATAATATTTATGTAATAAACATCTTCAAATTTTGTATAAACCCATTTACTGTTTATGTAACCTCCAGTTAAAAAATTATTATAATTATTGTAATGTCTGACTGCATAAGCATATTTACTTACAAATGTTCCATGTTTTTTTGTAAAAATGATTATTTTATGGTAATCATTTTTACAAAAAAAACTTCCATTAATACATTCATTTATGTTATATCCATTAAATTTACAATCAATAGAATGGTTAGTGAATTTTGTAGTTCCTGATTTTTCTGGAATAAAATATGTATTTATATCATTTTTTTTATTACTAGGAATTTCAGAACATCCAATAATATAAATTAAGAATAACAAAACCGATCTATTAAACATAATTATTCAATTAAAATTATTGTTATGAGTGCGTTTATTATTTTAATATAGTTTTAAAACTTTTATCATATTTTTTGCTATAAACTTAAATTTTGTTTGTTTTTATTATAAAGCTGTTTTAAAACGGTTAAGTAAATAATAATTTGGTTATATAGTACATGATTATTTACTATATAATTTATCCATAAATAAGCATAAATATTTTCTATTTTTTATATCTCGTATTTTGTACTGATTTAGATTTGTATTTTGTTTACAACTTTATTAAATCTTCAATTTTAGATAAAATCATGACATGTGTAGCTACAACAATCACTAGTTACGATTATATGCAAATATAGTAATTAAAATATTTTTACTTTCTTAACAAGAGTTATTTAATTATTCCTATGATTTTTTATTATAGTTGTTTAATTATTTTCATTATGTTACGTAAAAACCACATTAATAAATATTTTTTTTGAAAAATTGTATTGAAGTTGGAATAACTTTAGGTTAATTATTACCTAATAACTAGGAAAGTTATTAGATAGTTGAAAAATTGATTTTCAAAATCATTAAATAACAACATATAAATTTTTATTTTTTACTAAGGTATTTTTTAGGTAAATTGTTGGTCACGTATTATAATTTTTATACCGTAATTTTTTACATAAAACATAATTTTTTATATATTCATACTGTATTTCCTAATAAAAATACATACCACAAGTGGGATAGCAAAATAAAAAAAATAAAACAAAAAACTCATTTGAAGATAAATTTTTTTGAAAAATTTTTTACTAAAAACTGTTTAAATATTTCGAATAACATAGTAAATACAAAAGAAGAAATAAAACAATTATGTACTTTACCACTGAAACAGAATAATAGTACATATAATAATTTTAAATCGAAAATAGATACAAAAAAAGATTGTATCTACAATGTGGATACAATCTTAGAAAGAAATAATAATAAAGCTACACTAATAAGATCAAAAGCATATAAATTATATTGGATTGATGAGATGTCCTTATGTGAAGTATCTAAAATTATTGGGATAAATAAAAAATTTATGCCTCAATTATTGTTAGAAGTGAAACATGAATTTGACAATCCATTAATTCATGAATCTCGTAAGTATAAATTTTCATTATAGATTAATAATAATTTTTATATTAGTATTCCATTACTATAGTATTAGGGTTATTTTTCATATACTTATTGTATTCATCTTTAGTATATATTGACAAATATGGTATATGATACATCCATATTTTATTTGCGGTAAATATATAGTTGTAATTTACACCTCCAAAAAAATTGTCAAAACAATCCGATAGATTGGATTTTAAAGTTTTTATAAAATTTTCAGTATCATTATCAAAATATATACTAAGACGATAGTAATTATTTTTATATTCTTTTATATATTTTATTGAGTAAGCATATTTTGTAACATAACTTACATTAGGCAATCTAAATACTAACTTATAAAATGAATTTGAGTAAAGTCCATTGCCGTGAATACATTCTTTTTTTTTATATCCATTCCAATTATGATTAAAATTAACAGGACTATAATGTACTATATCTTTTAAAGTTTTCTGAGATTTATTAGGAACCTTACTTTCCTCACATCTTAAGAAGAAAAAACATGATAAAATGAATATTAAAATTTTTATAATACTTACTGTTTCTATTTTTTTCATGATGCTTACCAATAATAATAGCTAATTTAAATTAATAATGGAGACTTAAAAGTCAAATTTCTAAAATAGTAAACTAATTTTTGTATTAGTTTCAATCAAAACCATTACAATGAACAAAAAATAAAAATTACAACATTAAATAAATAAGAATAATATTAAATAGAAAGTTTCACAACAATTTAACAATGCACTAAAAATAATGTAACAAAATAAAAATAAATAATGAATTTGATATTTGTTTTAATACTAGCACATGTAGTAACAATATATAATTATCAAATTAAATATAAATGCTACTTTAGTTTATTTTTTTGAACTAAAGTACCGATCTATCCAATAGACTCTTTTAGTTTTTTTACAAAAAACTAATGCCACTAAAATGGACAATATAATCAGCATTATAATAATAGTAGTAAACAAAAATGGATATTCTGAATAACCACTAAATATATCATGAAAAAATTTACTCATAAAATTATCTTAGTAAATAAACACAACTATACAAAATAAATTGAAACAGAATAAAATATTATATCATTTATTTTACTAAACATCATCAAGAAATTTCAAATCATTAAGTTCACCTTCTGATTCAAGCATATCCCATAATTCTTTATCAAAACAAGTGATTTCTAAATTTTTTTTTGAATTGAAGTATATTTCTTTTTTTTTGTCTTTGAACTCAACTAATTCAAAAAAATTCTCAGGAAGATTAAAAAAAATTTTTTTTGCATCATTATAATCTGTAATGTTATCAAAATCAATACAAAAGCTATTGGTAGTAAATACTGCGCTTACATCATAACATTTTCTCGTAGCATACAAATATTTATATTTTACTTGGTTAGAAAAATTTTCATTTTTTTTACTTCTAAACATGATTCTCAGGCCAATCATGTCATTATTTTCTATAATACTCATCTACAAATTTGTATAACTTTTATTAGAAATAATCAAAATAAAAATTACTAAATCAAAACATTGACCAAACATACGTTAAATACAACTTTACAACAAATTTACGTGAAGTATTCATTACAAAATTCGAATTACTTTGTCTAAATTCTTTTTAGAGACAATTGACTAAGAAATTATCTAGTTTTTCTAAAAATTAAAATGACAACACAAGAAATATAGATTCAAAATAACAAGTTATAGATATTTAAATAATTTTTAATACATAATTATTAAACTTTTTATATATATGTATTTACTATATCAATAGTATTGAATTTTTAATCATGTATCATCTTAAATGATTTAGAATTATACTGAATTTTATGAATTTTATTTTGTGCCACAAAACATGTATAAATTGTACTGAAATAATTTTCATTAAGCTTTTCCATCTGAATTTATTTATCAATAAATTATGTATTTTGTGCATTCTCTTAAATAAAAAAAACATGTTTGCCATAAAAATCTAACTACTCTAAAATATACTTAAAAAGTATATTCTTTAAAACTTAAATAAAACAATAAGTTACAAACTCTCCAAAATCTTATGCTTTTATTTTTTACACTTAGTAATTATATTTGTTGAATTTTTATTTATAACTTTTGAAAAATATAAACTTTTTACAATCAATCCGTATTATACTTGTAAAGTAACATTTACTTTTTTAATATTTACATGCAAGTATTATTTATTACATTACATATTTTAATATGTATAGTATAGACATAAAAATCATCTATATACTTTTGTACTACTAAAATTTAGTGTTTTTTTGTTAAAAATTTTATAGTAATAACAATCAAAATAATATAAATAACATTTTAATTGTACTTTATTTGTGTTTTTGATTTAATTTATTTTTATCGTTATATACTAATTATAAAAAGAAAGTTATTAAATAACTTTCTTTTTATAATTAGTATACTTTCTGCTGAAAGTATACCATTCCAGCTGTTATTGCTAATAAAATGTAAATCAATAACATTTTTTTTACAAAAATTACTAAAAATTATATTGTAAGTAATAATCATTGCAGTATATAAAAATTTTAAATTTTTTAATGCATTTATTACATAAAGAGTGTGTACATATTTTAAGACATCTAGATATTTACGATAATTTTAATAATGAAATTAAAAATTTCAATTGTCTAAACATGTTAACTAATAATAAAAATTAGCACTACAATCATGTTTAATAATTATATTATTCATTAATATTGTTTTATAATAGTATATCTTCACAAAAAGTAGATAAATAAACTTCCTAAAAAATCGACTAAAATTAAACAAATAAATAATTAGCTAATTATTTATTTGTTTAATTTTAAAATAAGACTTTTAATTTATATTTGATAATTCATAACTATCTGACATAAAAATCCGAATATATTCATTATATGCCATTATTTAATACTACCAAAAAATAAATTTAAATAGTATATATTTGAATATTTACCTTCATATAAATATTTCTCATCATAAAAAATAAACACTTAAATAGTTTTAATAAAAGAATAAAAAAATTAAAATGATTCAGGACACTTAAAAATACGAAGACAAACAAATATTTAGATAAATTACTTTAAAAAAGTAATTTATAATTTTTATATATATATTGATAATTTTAAATCCTCTGCTTTCTTTTTTAAGTAACTTTTACTTTTAAATTTCATTATATATATGATTTTTTCTTTAAAAGAAAGGTTTTTAACTGTTATATTTATCCAATCTTTTTTCAATTTCTTATCAATTATTCCAATTTTTGAGTCTAAACACATATTAATATCTATTTGATTATCTACTTTTAAAATATTTTCTGATACATGAATTGAATCTTGGTTAAATACAATATTTGATTCTGAAGTATTAATAATATTATTTAATTCATTCTTTTTAATTTTTTGTTTGTTTAAACACAAGTTTAATTTGGTCTCTGATTTATCATGAAGTTTTGATATTTGTATTTTTTTAAATTCAATAACATTGTATATATGTTTTTTTATTTTTTCACTATCACCATTACTGTAAGAGATAATTTTATTAAAATATTCACCTCCTCCTTTTTCCATTACATGATCAACACCTATTTCTAGTTCATTTCCAAACAATCCCAAATGATTTTTTAAAAAGCTATATACACTTGCTTTATCTTTTTTATATAAATCACTATTTTTTTGTTCAAAAAAAGACATATGTGATAATTTGTTCTTAATTACATTTTTCCCCCATTTTTTAACTTCTTCTCGTAGTACTTTTATAATATAATGTTTTGGATTTTTAGCTTTTTTAGCGTAATCAAAAATATAAGAATTAAGTAGTATTTTCCCTTGCTTTCTGGCAAGATTTATATCTTGAAATAAATTATAATATTTAGTTTTCAGTTCTATTTCTGTAAATCCAAAAGAAATAAATAAACTAATTTCATCACGAATTAGTACTTCTGCTAAATTAAACTTTCTATACTCATCTTTACGAGCTAATATTTTATCTCGATTTTTTAAATTATAGACAGGTATAAAAGTTATTCCAATTATTTTTTTTCTCCCACATTTATGATTATTACGATTTCTTTCGTACTCCAATTGATAACTAAAACTAAATGGAGCTTTCAAATCCAACTCCCTCTTAGCTGGTTCTACAACATAAAATACAAAAAGTTTTATATTTTTATATTTGTTTTCTAATTTAAACATGGATTTCAAGTCATCTATGCTATATGATAAAGAAGTCGTCTGACCAGAGAGAAGTTCATAGAAACGCATACTATATACACTTCTAAAAGTCATTGCTGTTTCCAATTCATATTTTCTATAACCTTTTGAAAAATCTAATAACGCCTCATATACTATTGGATGCAAACGAAATCTGATAATACCACGTTCTTTAATTTTCGGTCTTTCAACAAAAGAAAATGCTTCCCATTCTTTTGCATTGTTTTCAACAATTATTTTTTTATCTAATAAAGAAATTAGAGCTTTTTTTACTCTACTGTGGTGTTCATCCTTATCAACTAATACAGAAGATAACGGTAATACAATATCAACATCTCCATATAGATCTCTTGTAATTGAAAATTCACTATCTAATTTTTTCCCTTCTAATAAATACTGAAAACAATCTATAACACGGTACAGTATTCGTTTTTCGTACACTGAAAAATCATATTTTGCAGCTGTAATGATATAAGACTGAATAATATCTTTATTGTTATATTCCTTATTTTTTAATAAAATCCTACTTGCCCTTTTAATATTAAAATTATTATCATAAATATTTTTTATAAAAACATTCCCTTTATCTTCTTCTTTTATAATCAT
>AP017918.1 GCA_002091395.1 Candidatus Azobacteroides pseudotrichonymphae | reverse complement strand
TATTAATTTTTAAACAATTCATATTAAAATTCAGATAAACAATTTACATAAAGTATAATTTAATTAAAATCATTAACCAACCACACTAAAAATCCATTAAATCTGTAGGTTTTTTATTTAAAAAATCCATTAAATCTGTAGGTTTTTTATTTAAAAAATCCATTAAATCTGTAGGTTTTTTATTTAAAAAATCCATTAAATCTGTAGGTTTTTTATTTAAAAAATCCATTAAGTGTTATTTAGATTTAGAATCTATAAATTGAATTTTGAATTACAATAAATAGTGAATGATAAACGTTCTAATAGTTATAACATTCGACTAGTATATAATTGGTATCTAGGTACATATCAATTTACCAACTCAAACAATTACAAATCTTAATTTTATAATTATTTTTCTTATTTATAATACATAATTAAATTCATATCTAATATTTTTTAATGTTTTAAATTAAAATTATTATCCCCCTTTATTATTTCACGCACTTTTCCCACTTTTCCACATTTTTTCTTAGTCATTTATCAGAAGTTTATTTGATGAAATATTCATAACGTATGTGTTCAATTAACTGTTAAATTCTTTACATCATAACATACACACTAGTATATCATTTTTACTATTCTACGTGCACACTGCTCTAGTATGTCTTAATAAATGTGGTTTTATATTACTTTCATTGAAGAATAGCCCTATTAGCTTGTGGTGGCTAAAAATGAATTGGTATGATATATATGTTAATTAGATTGTTTATCTAGGAAAATATACTTGAAGTTAATTCATCGATAAAAACACCAAAGAATAAAATTTCAATTTTGGTTTATGAATGTTCTTTTAAATATCTATCTGCTTCAACTTTAGTTAACACAAAAATATTTTAAATACTTGAATTGAAAACTGATTGCGTCTAATTACAACAAAAAAGTAGTTTATGTAGTAGCTAATCGTACATTACGTTTAAATTTTCTATTATATGTATTTCAAATATTCGTCGTATTTTAAACTTGTTATTTTACTCTAATTCTTAGCCGTTAATCAGATCTCTTATAAAGAATTATATTTCAAAAATAGTAGTACTAAAATCACAACTATATAGTGGTTTTTAATACAAGTGTAACTAAATGTTACACTTGTATTAACATGATTAAGTCTTATTATGTGCATCAAAATATAATCTTATATTTTTTGTTGTTATTATTTACGTAGCTGCGCATCTACTGCGCAGTAAATTCATGTAGGTCTATCATTTAATGTCTTAGCTAGATAACTATAGTATGTTAATTAGCACAATTCAAAATATTCTTTCTATACATCAGTTTAAATATTATTGTATAAATTATTGTTTTGTAAATTTTGATAACATTCAATTTTAGAAGAAGTTACTTTAATTGTCTAATATGAAAGTTTCATATCATAGTTTATTTTAAATGATCATCGTTACAAATATATTGTTTTTCATAAACATGAAAGTAATTTTATATTGTGTTATATGTATTCAAATGTAATTATTGTTGAAAACAATACATCACCTGAGTGTATCGTTATTTTAGTGAAAACTCAATTAGTGTTATAAAATTTATAAATTTTTTTAAAAAAATTGTAAATTTAATTTTTGAATTCTAATTCAAAATTACTTGACACAAGAATGTCCATTTATTAAGTTGCAGTAATTATTGTTATGTTAGTCACTTTTTAAATATAAAAAATCAATCAATTATGAAAATTAAAAAATTAGTGTTATTGTGTTTAATTGCTTTTGCTGGTTTTATTAATTACACTAACGCTGGCAATACTGGTGAATGTAGTTGTCATAAATCATGTGAACAAATAAAAGTTAAGAAATGTCATTCGAAGAAACAAGTCAAAGTATTTAAACCAAAAAAGAATAAAATTAAAATTAAAAATGCATTGGCTAAATCACACAAACACAATGTAATAAAGAAACATTCACAAAGTAAACGTTTGTCTCATATTAGTAAAAAAATTAAAAAAAATAATAAATTAATATCTAAGAAATAGTATTACTTAAAATTGAAATACCAATTAGTATATTTTTAAATCTAAAATTATTAGAGTAAAATGAAAAAATTTATATCATTTGCATTATTTGTGTTAGCAACAACAGGTATTTACGCTATGCAGCGTAGATATGAACCTAAAGAAGAACATTTAGGTGGCAAACCTAAAATTGACAATACTACAGTTGATGAACCTAAAATTGACAATACTACAGTTGATGAACCTAAAATTGACAATACTACAGTTGATGAACCTAAAATTGACAATACTACAGTTGATGAACCTAAAATTGACAATACTACAGTTGATGAACCTAAAATTGACAATACTAAATTAGATGCTTATAAAGCAGAATTCAAAAAAGCAGTGAAAGACTTTAGGATTGCAATGGAAGAACTAAGTGAAGCAACAAAGTGCAAGGGTAAAGATGCAATTGAAAAAGCTAAAGAAGCAGTAAATAAAGCTAAAGCTGTTCTTATTGAAATATATAAACGTATTGAAAGCGAACAAAGTACGTTAAAATGCTAGTTATATTAATTTTTTAATTTTATGATTTTAAAATATATATATATAGCATTAGTTGCCCTAATGTGTTCATGCACAGAAATGCCAACTGTCGAAAAACATGACTATGGATGTAAGCCTCAAAAATCACTTGCTGAATTTTGGAGGCTAATCAAGCTTGGAACAAAGTTTGTTATATCAGCTAAAAATACAAAGCTTCCAGCTGATTCGTATCCTATCAATGAGCGTGTGAAAGGAAGGGGTTGGAAAAATAAGTCATCGGCTGACTATTACAGATTACTTGTACAAGGCAATAAAGGACCAGTTTTGTCAAATTTTGCATATGATTGCAGTAAGCTATCTGATGGAAATATCCGTGTATTTTTAAAATGTGCAAGAACTGAAAATGCAAAATTCGTAAACGATGTAATAATTCATTGTTGTGGATTAAAATACAATAGCAGGTTTAATTGCAATGATATGGAACTTTTTAAAAGATCAAATATTATTATAAAGTACACTTATAAAGATTATGGTATTATTGATGAAATGATTTTGGATGCGAATAAGATAACACTGATGAAGAGAGTGAAAGCCATTATTTATGTGAATGAACATAAATGTTAAGTATTATTTAGTATGGGAAATATACTAATAAGTTTGTTGGTATATTATGCGTGCATGCGTTAGTATTCAAGATAATGCTACCTTAAAAGGAAGTGTGCACTATAATTCTTTGCCTATGAACGGTTATAGACGTATAGCGATCCTTAATCAATGGTCTTAGACAACTATTAATGTCATTTGGCATACTTACTAGATGAATCAACAACATGCGTATCATGTCATCACAAATATTCGTTTGATCAGTTTGTTATTGTGTCTAAATGTGTATTTTTTTAAGAAAATATATTTAATATCAAATTTTTTAAAAAGTTCAAATTTTATATTAAGGTCTTTCTTTGTAACCGTTTGTACATCCAGTATTCTTCATATCTCAAAAACTTAAAAAAAAATAAAAAATCACAATACGATCTTATAAGCTTACTATCTAATAAGCTTACCACTAATAAAATAAATATTTATAAATGATTTATTATTATTATTTTATACATCAAAAGTTGATTAAAAAAATCAGTAATGGAATACTTTTTTTTGATTAAAAAAATTCTTTAGTATAAAACCAATACTACAATACATTTATGAAAATAAACTATGAAAAAATAGATGAAGGAAACGTTATCATAAGCACAGCTTACAATAACAAAACAAAAGAAAAAAAAGTAAATGAAATATCTCTGAAAGAAATAAAATATGATGAAAAAAATAAAGACATAATCGAGTCTTATATTATTGCTTCTTCAAAACGTGGCTTCTCAGTATATGAAGAACGTATTTTACTCCGTACAATTGAATGTTTCCAATATCAAATTGAAAATAAAAAACTTAATAAAAATTTTTCGGTCACTCCAGACTTACATGGAGATGTAATGATTACTTTACCAATCTCTTCTATATTATTAAACGGAGATAAACACTATAATAGAATAAAAAAAGCATTTTTATCTTTAATGCATAAAGAAGTAATATATTCAAACGACAAAGAATGGGAAGCAATCTCTTTTAATAGCAGAGCAAAAATATCAAAATATGAACATACTATTAGATTTAATCTGCATCAAGAAATATACAAAGCACTATTAAATTTCTCTAAAGGTTATAGAAAATATGAATTAAAAACAGCTATGACTTTTAAAAGTATATACAGTATGCGTTTTTATGAACTTTTTTCTGGAAAACATGACTCAATAACATATGGAATAGAAAATTTAAAATCTATGTTCCAATTAGAAAATAAATACAAACAAATAAGACAATTCATTAATTACGTAATAGAACCAGCAAAAAAAGAATTAGACCTAAAATCAACATTTAGTTTTACTTATAAAGTACAATATGAAAAAAATAATACTGATAAGAAAAAAGGGAGAAAAAAAATAATTGGAGTAATTTTTACACCTTCAAACAATACAAATAATCAGAATAAAATTCTATCTAATAAAAATCAAAATATTGAATTATCAGAAATGTTGAATCAACATGAAATAAATACATTTTTTTCTATAAACTTTACCGAAAACGAATTAAAAAATAAATACTACAAATTGATTCGTGATATAAATGAAGCTAGAAAAAAAGGAAAAATAATTATTACATCTGCTATTACTAAATACATTCAAAAATCTAAAAATCCTAAAAATTATTTAATCAATACGTTGAAAAATGAACTAAAAAAATGGCAAAAAGAATCACTTGAAAAAGAATCATCAAATAGACTTATAGTAAAAAACGAAAAATCATACAACTATGAAGAAGAAAAATCAAGTATTTATAGTTTTTTAAAAAATCATTTAGAATTATCAGGAAAAGAATTAAATAAAGGAATAGATTTTATAATAAAAAAAGGAAGTAAAAAATATTTAAACGAACTTGTAAATACATATCGTAATCCTGATGGAACTATTAATGATGAAAAAATAAAATCATATATAAAAAAAGAATTAATTAAACTTAAATAATTCTAAATTCTAATAGTAATTATAATATATGACTACAATAACTACAAAATCATCTTTACAACGATGCGAACACTTTTAAGTGAAGGAATCATTTTAATCGAAACATATCTAGAAAATCCAATTACTCTGATTAAAATAACTGTAACAAAAAAATCAATTATAACACGAATAATATTAAATATTAACTTAAATATCCACACAATCAACTGAACAATAAAACGAATAATATTCGATTTTGAAATTGTTCGCATTATACGCTCACACCAATTAACTACACTTGATAATGGACCTGTATATCTATTTTTAGCCATGTTTTACAAATCTTCGTTTTACTCTTCACGCAGCTACTGGAAACATACGCGCAGTCAACCGCGCGTGGAGGAAGCGTTGATAGCACAGTTTTGATAACTTGAATAAACTGTGCTATCAACGCTTCCTCCCTCAACAAATCATAAGGACTCCTCTCAGATTGTTGTAAAATTTGGTCACAATATCTCACGCAGGTCACACTAAACCTGCTAGTTACTGTGCAAACTTTCCTTAAGTCTAAGGTTATACCTTACGCATCTATGTTTGAATTAGCTTTATCATCTCGTTCGCTTCGCTCTTCTCCGCTTCCGCTTTGCTCTCGCGTAGGCGGCGTATTTCTTGCAGCACTAGCTTCTGCAGCCATTCTCTCATCGTATGCTACTATCGACCGACCTTACATCCTAAACAAAGTCTTGCCATCAACTAAAAAGCAAGTAATATGTTTAAAATTTAGAATTAACAAAATTTAGAATTAATATGGAATTTCAAACAAATCAATTAAAATACATGTTAATTGTGTGCAATATATTAGAGGAAAAAGACATATTGAAATAAGCAATAAACTAATTGCTAATCGTAAAGAAAATTGTACATTTTTTAATGTAGAAATGAATGTTATAGCACTTATTAAAAATAAAGATAACGTTATAAAAAATATTATAAATAAAAAATATTGAGTACAATGAATATCCCTAATTCGTGGAAATTTATAACATGAAATAGCAGTTTCAATATCAAAATATTTTTTTGGTTTTGTATCATAAAAATTCTTTGAAACAAAATAAAAATCACCTTCTGACTTAGAAAATTTATCTAATAAAGTAGTACTATACAAAAATTTTTTAAACATAACTATCAACTTTTATTTAATGCAGTAATAGTATAAATACTATCATGTTCATTTACGTAATTTTTATACCTATTTAATAAAAATTGAATCTTGACGTTTTCTTTCATAATTAGAAATATTTTCAGTACTATCAACACTCGAAACAGTATCTTCACTACAATTTTCATTCTAAACAGAACATTTTACATCATTTTCAAAATTTAAAAAAGATACAAAAAAAATAGATACAAGTAAAAAACTAGCAGCTAATCGTAAAAATATATCTAACTCCTTTAACCTAAAAATAAAAACTACAATACTATAAAATAAAAATGCTACTGATAATCAAAAATAAAACCTTAATAATTGCCATATTAATAAATTCATAAATTACTACTTAAAACTATAAACTAAAAAACATAATAAATAACTGAATTGATTATAATACAAACATCAAATATCAAAAAATGGTTTAAAAACAATAATGTACAATATTTATATTAAACAATCTACATAATCACACTAAAATTATACTTTTACATAATTTCTACATAAACAAAATAATATAAATACAAAACAAAAAATAAAACCAAAAATAAAAAGAAATACAACCAGTATAGAACTAATAAAAACTATTCAAGAATTATTTGATAAACTATAGTAACAACAACAATTAACGAAACAACAAATTTTGTATTTAAAACAAATACAACAAAACATAGATATGTCAAACTTAACTAATATCTAAAAATACATTTTAGATATTTCACTAAACACTAATTTTTTCAAAGTTAAAATGTATATATCAAAATTGTAAATCAATGTAAAAAGATATTACGATAATGTAGTAATAAAACATAAATGAAACCACATAAACAAGCACATAAAAAAAATATCAAAAAAATTTTTAGATATTTCAAAAAAATTACCAACAAACTTGCGACAATTAATGAAATAAACAATTCTCTAGTCAAATCAACATAACAAAAAAACAAATAATCCAAAGCACATGCCATTTATCATTAAACTAATTATTATTTTCTACATCCACTGATATATATCAATTATATATATATCAGCATTTCTATCAAATTAAATACTTAATTTTTAATTAAAATTATTTGTCTAAACACAAAAAGTATCTATATAAAATAAATAGATATATATAACACATATCTAACACCTAATTTTTAGCTATATAACGATGATACAAGAAACATTATTTATAAATAATGAAATTATACACTATTACAATAATAATTCAATGTTGTAAACAACAAAGCCAAATAAACGTATTATATAAAACTTAATGATTAAAACATAACAATAAAAAAAGAAATAAAGAAACACAAATAGATACATTTCAATCTTTCTTTCCTTAGTTAGGGTACGAATTTATGGAAAAACTAATTGATAATTTAAACAATAAAATATTAGATTATTGTCTCAGTAAATTCTTAAAGTCTTTTTGCTTAAACTTTAACTTGTGCGTAAAATTTTTAAAAAAAAAAATAAAAAATTACAATACGATCTTATAAGCTTACTATCTAATAAGCTTACCACTAATAAAATAAATATTTATAAATGATTTATTATTATTATTTTATACATCAAAAGTTGATTAAAAAAATCAGTAATGGGATACTTTTTTGATTAAAAAAATCAGTAATGGGATACTTTTTTGATTAAAAAAATCAGTAATGGGATACTTTTGATTAAAAAAATCAGTAATGGGATACTTTTTTGATTAAAAAAAATCTTTAGTATAAAACCAATACTACAATACATTTATGAAAATAAACTATGAAAAAATAGATGAAGGAAACGTTATCATAAGCACAGCTTACAATAACAAAACAAAAGAAAAAAAAGTAAATGAAATATCTCTGAAAGAAATAAAATATGATGAAAAAAATAAAGACATAATCGAGTCTTATATTATTGCTTCTTCAAAACGTGGCTTCTCAGTATATGAAGAACGTATTTTACTCCGTACAATTGAATGTTTCCAATATCAAATTGAAAATAAAAAACTTAATAAAAATTTTTCGGTCACTCCAGACTTACATGGAAATGTAATGATTACTTTACCAACCTCTTCTATATTATTAAATGGAGATAAACACTATAATAGAATAAAAAAGGAAAAATAATTATTACATCTGCTATTACTAAATACACTTAAAAATCTAAAAATCCTAAAAATTATCTAATTCGATTAATAATAATCTTGTTAGAATAATTCTAAATATTTTTTAATCAGTGACAGCATTATTTTTTTTGTTAAAATTTTTTACTAAGTGTGTTCTGTTAATATATTTTAATATTATAACTTTATTATTTTGGCCGTTGGATTATTTTTTATCCATAAGTCATACTCACATTTTTTAATTAATTGAACAATTTTATTTTTTCTAATACCTACCATAGCTAGGTTACATCCTTTAATTTCAAAAAATGTTTCTTTAAAAATTTTTTCATCCATTACATCATTCACAGCTTTACCTAATTTTTTAATTTGTGGAAATCCCAATGTTAAACCGTAAACATCACCATATTTTTTATCTAATTCTATAACACTTAAAGCATTACTCGTTACACGAGGAATTCCATCTTTCGTGTTAATAATAGCTAGCTTGACAAAGTAATCATAATCTTGGATAGACTGAAACATTCCAACAAGACACTCTTTTTTTGAATATCCATTATACTCAGGTTTATTATTTTTAAATTGTTTTATGACAGATCTTTGTTTATTTATATCATTTAGAGAATATCGTGTATCGTTACATCCAATAAGAATAAAACTAACAAATAATATGTACGTACGAATGAATTGTAATATTCTTTTCATTTTATTAAAAATATTTTAATTATTTAGTATATTAAACAATTTACTTTAATAAAATATTAAAAATGCGTTTAACAATTTTTTATTTTTGACACTTGCTAACATTTTTTTTACAATATGATTTTTTACAATTATTAGTTTACACTAATCAAAGAAAACTATATACTTATTAGCTGTTATAGAATTACTTAATCATACTACACAATATGATAGAAATAATCTATACCAAGTATTTTATAATTCTATTAGTCATATATTAGCTTTTCTGCTAGCTTGTTCGTATAATTTCGACGTTTTAAACAAACGTATACTTCGATCAATTATTTCTTTATCAATAAAAATTTACATAAGTATTGAAATAACAATTTTATTGCATTATATCAACACTGTAATAACATTGATGTTGATATCAAAAATAGTTAAAACTATGTAAGATACATAAATTATTATTAATCTATTAGTAACTCAATTGATAATTGATTGAACATAGTTAGTTACGACATTTTTTGTTGTATCTCTAGGTTCATTACTATTTTTTTTCTGATTTTTTGTTTCAAGTAAACCACTAGTAATAAGAAAAAAATTTTTATAATTTCATATTTAGTATATACTATAAACAGTACAATTTTTTGTTACACAAAAGTCAAAAATACATCAATCTGTAATTTTGATTTGAATGTTACAGATCTAAGTAATTTTATAAGTGCTCAGCTCATTGTATGTTAAAAATTGATTATAATTATTAACATAAAAACAATTTGTTTTGTTATGATAAGCATCATTGCATGTAATTGCAGTTAAGGATTAATGCCAGAAAATACAACAATAAATGGCATTATAATAAACAATTTCTGAATGTAAGTCTATATCAAGTAAGTGAAAGATTTTTTTTGGGTCCAGATTTTCCAACAGAATATTAGTTCACAGTAAAAAATATAGAAATACGCAATGATAAATACAAAAGGATATATTTTGAAATTGGCAAAGATAAATATATGACAGACAGAGCGTTACAATGAAGGAAACTTAATGATAACATCATAATCAAAGTTAGATACAGTAAAAAATTAAAAAATACTGTAAGTGCATTCAAAAAGCTTTGAGTATACAAATCACAACGTCATATAGAAACAACAAATTGGTTTTATATTCATTTCACTCTTGATGAACATGATGAAATAATTATTGATGGCAAGAATGCACGGCTACTCTCATTCGAAGAGAGTGCAGTAATATTATTAAATAATGGATATGTAGGACTACATGACACCAAATTTATTAATTATAAAAACCCAATAAATAAAATATTATGGATATTGGAAAAGTACAACTGAAAAAGTAGTACTTACACTTGCACAAACAAGTATCAGCAGTTCTTATTAATTTATTTTATCATTACACTAATTAGGTTATCGTTAAATGATTAACTGATGTATTTGTCTTTGATTTATATGTATGTAAACGACATCAATAGTATAGTTTATTCACTCGTGCATAATTGTACATTCAAATACAAGTAATTGTTGGCAATGATAGCTTTTTATTACTATCTATATGGTGATGATGTTTTAAGAATTATTGTTTCTGTATTTTTTTTTAAAAAATCCTCGCTTTCATAACATTTTAATAGTTTAACATATTTACCTGATACAATTAATTCATTGCATGATATTATACTATTCTTGCAATGTTTTATTATTGATGACCTTCCGATATTCGGCATTTTTTTATCAGTAGGCAGCCCATTACATTTGAGTAAATTGTTCTCTAAATCAATGAAATCTGATGTATGCCATACGTAAATATTTATATCACCATTTTTTAATTTTTCGCAGTCATAAGGGTTATCAGTCATATATATCCCATTAAATATAAGTAGACGGTAATGATAGTTAGTCGAAATCATTCTTCCAGTTATTGGAATAAACCCTAATTTATCATAATAACCATTAATTCCTGTATAATCATAATATTTTTTATTACAATATGAGTGACTAGTATAATTTAAACTATATGTATCTACAGATATTAATTCACAACTTACGCATTCAATTATAACAACAAAAATTAATAACATTAATTTAAACATTAAAGAAATTTTTTATGTATAAATTTTATTTAAAAAAAAATTTAAAATGTTAGTTTTATGTATCAATTATTTGCTATAAACATTTAATTTTCAAAAATTAAGCATAATCCAATTTTTTACAAAAAAAAATTTCATAGTATATTATAATAGAAAATTATTATTAAGTAGTATAATAATCACATGTTCAAAACATAATAAAATAAATATTTTTTTTAATATTGTATTATACATGATAATGACACATAAAGGACAATATTTTTTAAAAAAAATATTTATTTTATTATTTACAATTTTTATTGGATGTACAAACATTGACTTTAAATTGAAAAATATTCATCCAAACAACATTGTAATATATAGTAAAAAAATCAATGACCCATCACATAATAGACATGGAAATGATGAGTATATGTGTGGACGTCTTGGGAAGAAGGCTGACTACTATCGCTTAGCTATATTGACAGATAGTAATTACTATATGACTCGTTATGCTTATGACTGTGAGAATTTAAGAGATGGTAATATTAAAGTATATAAATCTGAAATTGGTTCACTATTGGTATCACTGTTAAAATGTTTTCATAGTTGGATTAATGAAGATGATATTGATTGGTGGGGTGAGTGGGGGTACGAATATTTGAAAAAGATGGGAGTAGTCATTGACTATGAGGAAAATTACTTTTCTCCTGATTGGATGATAGTATCAGGGAAATACATAAAGAAGATGACAAATGATGATTACAAAAAATTCATATCTACTTACAAAGATACGATAATATTATATAGAGTATAGAATAATAAAAATTATTAATTGTATTATTGATATTTTCAATTAGTTATACTGAAACAGATATCATAAATATGACTCAATCATTAAAATATTAGATCGATCATAAAGAAAGACAACATTGTAGTAACAAAATTTCAAATATTACTGTAAAACGCTAAACAATAGTTATATAAAAATGTATGTCTTTTAAAGATATGTTCTAATTAAATCACTTGTTATGATTTGATTTGTGAACAATAATTATAAACAAAATTTACCATTTGCTTCAACAAGAGTATATTACAATAACAAATACTCAATGATAACTAAAAATATTTTTTATCTAAATAATTTTCGTTCAATACTTCCACTACTTAATGCTTTATAAAAAATAAAATTATTTCATATTTATTTAACAAATACATATAAATTATTGTTAATAAATGATATATACTTAACCAATAAGTAATAAAAGTCCATTCAATTTTTTATAAAACTTAAACTTCTATTTAACTGTAAAAACATACAATTTAAATATATAATAACAGAATTTTTGTACTCAATTTATTAATGGCATATTTCATTTCTAATGATGTCTATTTCATTTTTAATTGTTGTTATTAAATCAATATATACAAGCATAGCATAATACTCACTACTAATGTACATAGTAATCATTCAAATTTTATAGATTTTTTTTACTAAACATATACATAGAAATATTATGTAAATTATAATTAGTATATAATCACATATTTTTCGTTGATTGATTGTTTTTCTAGTAATCCTTCTTTCCAATATTTTATTTCTTTTTCTTAAAGATTTTACAAAATAAGTCTTTGGATTCTTATCTTTTTTAGAGTATTCAATAACAGATGAAGTTATTACTATATTCCATTGTTTCCTTGCTTTATCTATATTTAAAATTAAATCATAATATCTTGTTTTTAAATCGATCTCATTTAACCCACACCAAACAAATATTTTTATTTCTTCATCAATTAAAATGTTTGTTAATTCTAAATTTCTTCCAATATCTTTATTTGCCAATTCTTTATTTCTTTTATCTGAATGATAAATCTAGGTATAAAAGTTATTGCAGCTACTTTTTTCTTCCACATTGCTTGCGTTTTTTCACATTCAAGTTTATAATCAAAACTGTATGGAGCTTTTAGATCTAAAATTTTTTTTTGCAGTATTTATTACACGATCAACAAATAAGTTTATGTCCTTAAGAACTATTGCTGTTTCCAATTAATATTTCTATAACCTTTTGAAAAATTCAATAAATCTTCAAAAACTGCTGAATGCAAACTAAATGTTACAGTTATATTGTATTTACATTATATCATGAGATACTATAAACATTGATGCTTCACATTTTCTGTTATTTTCAAATTTTATCCTTATTACTGAGTAAAAAATAAAAAGTTTTTTTAATTAAAGTATTGTTCGTATCATTTTTATCTATAAGTAAAGAAAAACAAAGGTAATTTTATAGTTACATGTCCAAATGAATCCAAATCATTTTTAATTGAAAAATTCTTATCAAACTTTTTACATTGAAGTAAATATTGAAAATAATCAATAATGCGAATTAATATATGTTTTTCGTATGAAGAAAAATCGTAACTAGCAGTTGTAATAATATATAATTGAATTACATCTTTATTTTTATACTCTCTGTCTTTAATATATATTTAAACTACCTTTTCCACCTACAATATTTTCATCACATGTTTTCCTCACTAAAATACTTTCTTTATCTTCCTTCAGTTTTATAAACTGGTTCAGAAAGCACATTTTCTTAATTAAGTACTTAGTGCATTAACACATTTAATGGATTTTTTATTATTAAACTGTTTTTTCATATGTAAAATTTAAAATAAATCAAAATCATAAAATAATATATGAAATTCTATGAAAAAACCTACTTGTAATCAGCTAGTATACAGAGATTTGTATAAACACTTTATAAAGTGTTAAGTATTTAGATTAAGTAATCAATATCAATCATAAGCATTATTCACATTTTTTTAAATTTCAAATAATTCAAATTGTTTTACGCACAGGCCTTTTGCTTTAATTGAATAGCCATTCATCCGCCATTATGTTCTTATCTTTTGTTTTTTTACTCCATGGTCAGTGAATACATACTTTGGCATTTCTACTGATGTATAAGATAGCAGCAAGTGCTAACAGTGTTATAATGCAGTCTTCTTCGTATTTTTCAATGAGTCATTAGGTAATGACATATGTATTGTTGAATTCTTATGATCATAAAGCCATACGTTCTATTCCTTTAGCTCATTGTCATTGAACTCATCATTAGTTTCTTCAAAAGCTTACTTGTCCTCCTGCTTCTTATAACAAACAACTAGCATTATTACTGACAATACTGTTAATAACAATGCTAGTTTTTCATCTCATTGATTATTTAATTTTAATTTTGTTTTCATTCACAGTAACTACATCCTTATGTTTTGATCTATACTTCTCAACTTCATCCTTCTTTAACACACTTATATAATTACAGTTAAGATGTATAAAGTACGGTAGTATACAATGCACAAGTAATGGAGGGAAAGAACAGATCCTTTCAAAGTTATGATTATCAAACCTTAGCAAAAATTTCGGATTATTATGCTCTAATATCCGCTGAACACTGGTGTTCTTACGACAATAATAGATATTGAGTGCTTGTACCAATCTATACATGTCATTTACATGGAATATTGACGTTATCCATTCATAATAATATCGTCTCATACAATAAGCATTAGTTGTCATCAGCGGTCTACGTCCAGGTTCTTCAAAAACTAACCGGTAGAAGCCAAGTGTACTATTGTTTGGAGCAGCTATCGCTAATGGACCACCACTTATACATTCACTTTTACTATACCCATTATATTCATACCTGGAACTGCTCAATGTACCGATCTCTGGATTATGTCTGTTTCGATCAGTTAACAACTGTGTGTCAGTACATCCAACAAGTGTCATAAGACAAAGAAATATTATTTTTTTCATATTTACTGGCAATAATAATGTTAATTTTTTCTATATCATACTCGTAGCGTGTTATCTATAACTTATGTCCCGTTAGTTATCACTAACATCCTAATAGTTTGTACCTTTTGTTCGCCATTCAATGATCACACCTCTCTGTACGGAATAACAATTCATATTCCAAGAGGTTTTATCATCTCCTCATTTTTACACTTATGTGCGGCATCATTATGTAATTGTGATGATGTACAACCAAAAGAGACTAATAATATAATTAATAATACCTTTTCATTTTTTATAAATATTTATATCTTAATTTTATTCTCTCCTCATGCATATGAACCACATCTGGGTGCTCCCTTTCATACTGCGCAACTTCGTTTTTCTTCAGTTTAATGACGTATTCAGGATGTGTATACACTTTGTACGGAAGAAAAGCAAACATTATTGCATAAGCTGGCATAAAAATGCTCATAGCCCTCCCCAAATCCTTATTAGATATACTCGAGAAGAACAACGGTTTATGCTTATTACACTCCAACACTTGATCATAACAACTTCTTTTATGCAAATAGTACATGTTCCATGCCTGTACAAGCCTAGCCTTATCTTTTCTGTAGAATATAACTATCTCTTGTTCATTATAAGATACCTCGTACGCCATTGCTGTCATCAGCGGTCTACGTCCAGGTTCCTCAAACACCAATCGATAATAGTGGTCAATGATGTAACCATCTATTGAACCTCTTATGCACTCCTTCTTACTATACCCATTGTAATATTCTTGTTCTGTGTTAATCATTGTTTTAACAGACTTGTCACAATGGTTGTTGTTTAATGGTAAATAATCATTGCATCCTAATACAAATAGAGTCACTAGTAGTATAATCTTTTTCTTCACATTTAATTTTTAAAATATTTGAACATGCTTAGTATACTAATGTAAAATATAAACACAATAGATATCATTTCATAAAAAATATTACTAATAATCTGGTTTTCATTCGTTAATGATAAAAAAATAAAATTATTACATTTAACCTTAAAAAAATTCAATTTAACTTAACTTAACAGGTTAGAACTTAACTGCGTCAAAATCAAACATGAATGATGTTATTCCTCTTTTTAAATGCATTCTTATTTTTTTATCGTCATATTTTTCCACTATTATCATTATAAGCACGTAATAGTTCATTCAAATAAGCTTCATTTCCTCTTTCCATTACATAATTTATTGTTTTTTCTAATTCTATTCCAGATAAAGTCAAATGGTTTTTCAAAAAACTATACACACTAGCTTTTTCTTTCTCATATATATCGTAATATTTTTATTGTTTTTTTATAATAAATTAAAGTACACTTAATCACGTATACCAGTTTTTTATTTAACATATCAGATCAAAGTAATAGTAGTAATTATCAATGTTCATTAATTATATAAAAAAGTACATATATTCATTACAATTTAAACGTTTTATATCTTAGTCTCTATAAGTTATTATTGTTTTAATCAAATATTAAATTTTAAAAGTAATTGGAATTATGATATGCAATCAAATCATATATCTAATATTTTTGTTTCTGGATGTTGCAAAATCCATTCATCATAATCCACCTTACTCATTACCTTTATATAATCACAATTAGTCTTAAATTGTATCTCATTTTTAGCAAAAAAAGTTTTAACCTTTATCCTCTTAAATGGTTTTAGTCCAATAGCAGTTACAAATACAACTTCCATTTTGTGTTCTCTATTCGAATTTTTGAATACCACTTCATATTTTTTTGGATCTTTCAATATGATTTTATAAGCATATTTTGTCGCTGATGGAATCCCATTTATTGTTTTTACAAATACAAACTTAAAATATTTTGAATCGTTATCTATTCCTGCATTGAAACACTCATCTAAATTATAACCATTATAACAATCATAATAGATATTTGATAAACTAATTGTTTTCATCAAATGGTCTCTTTCACACTGTGAAATATATTCTGTTTGATTCTTAAATTCACCGTACGATTGTCTAAAATCAGTACAGTTACTCATTCCAATAGCAAATATAATAGCTATAGAACGACAAAATATAAATAATTGTTTTTTCATAATAGTTAGCTAATTGCATTTAAAATTCAAAATAACAATAATAAACCAATTTTAACTTTTAGTTTTTAATTTTCAAATTAAAAACTAATATTAATATGACAAGACTATTGTAATACATTATCACAAACCTTGACAATGTAATAATTTATGAAAAATCATGTATATAAAACTTTCATATTATCATTATTACTAACCTAATCAATACAACTACTATATATAAATTGATAACCCTAACTCATCAGCTTTTTCTTTCAAATAATTTTTACTACAAAATCGAACATAATAACCAATCTTTTCTTTAAATGTAATCCTTTTAAGGACCATTTCACACCAATTTTCCCTCAATTTACACATAGAGAATGCTGATTTTTTTAATTCAAGTTGATTACTTGACTTAATAGCAAAATTCATAACTGGTTTATAAATAGATACTTGACACGAATTATTTTTATAATGAATATTTAAATTATTCATTTTTGATATAGAAAATAAATTATATGCTAATTGATCTAAAGCCATATCACTTATTATTCTATCCTTAATTTTTTTGTTGTCTTTATCAGAATAACAAATTATTTTATTAAAATATTCTCCTACGCCTTTATCCATAACATACAACATCACTTTATTCAATTTTTCTTTAGAAAAACATAAATGGTTTTTCAAAAAACTATACACACTTAACTGCTCTTGAGAATAATTAATACATTTTTTGTCTGTATAAAAAAATTCTGAATCTAATAAAAATTCTTTCCAAAATTTAACCTCTTTCTTTAATGCCCTTATGATGTAAATTTTAGAGTTTTTTGCTTTACGAGAATAATCAATAATAGCAGGACTAATTATAGTCTTCCCGTGCTTTTTCGCTAAATAAATGTCATAAAATAAATTAAAATATTTAGTTTTTAATTCATTTTCTTTAAAACCAAATGAAATTAATACTTCTTTCTCCTTCGAAAGAAGTATATCAGATAAAACAATATTCATACAATCATTCTTATCAGATAAGTACTTATCTTTTTTATTCAAACGATGTAAAGGAGTAAAAGTTATTCCAACTACCCTTTTTCTTCCCTTTTGTTTACGATTGTCCTCGTATTCTAATCGATAAGTAAAACTATATGGTGCTTTTAAATCCAACTCCTTTTTAGCTGAAACGATAACTCTAGATACAAATAGATTAACATCTTTATATTTATCCTTTAAAAAAAACATCTCTTTCAAACGATCTATACTATATGTTAACGATTTCTTTTGTCCAGAAAAAAGTTCGTAAAAACGCATGGCATATACACTCCTAAAACTTATTGCTGTTTCCAATTCATATTTTCTATATCCTTTAGAAAAATCCAATAAAGCCTCATAAACCATAGTAGGTAATCTAAATGATACAGTACGATTATATTTAACTATTTCAGGTTCCTCTATTAATGTAAAAGCTTTCCACATTACTCCATTATTAAACTCTATTTTTTTATCCAACAACGACAAAAGAGCCTTCCTGATTTGTATATAGTTTTCATCTTTTTCTTTTAATAACAATGAAGAAACTGGTAAAGTAATTATCACAGAACCACATAAATTCTTATCAATCGAAAAATTATTATCTAATTTTTCACCTTTAATCATGTATTGAAAACATTCTACAATACGTAATAAAATACGAACTTCATATACAGAAAAATTATATTTTGCAGCAGTAATAATATAGGATTGAATTACATCTTTATTCTCATCCACACACTCTTTCAAACATATTCCATCTAGTTTCTCCTTACCAAGTTTTTTATCATAAACTTTTTTTAATAAAACATTCCCTTTATCCTCTTCACTAGAATAAAAAAAATTACCATCAGAATGTGCACGAAATATTTTAATAGATTTATTGACTCTCAT
>AP017917.1 GCA_002091395.1 Candidatus Azobacteroides pseudotrichonymphae | reverse complement strand
ATTGCAATCATTTTTATTATATTTTCCAATCACAAACACAATTAATAACGTTATATACAAGTTCACAAAAAATCTATTATTTAACTCGTTTTAATCACAAAAAATCTATTATTTAACTCGTTTTAATCACAAAAAATCTATTCCAAAACTCGTTTTAATCACAAAAAATCTATTCCAAAACTCGTTTTAATCACAAAAAATCTATTCCAAAACTCGTTTTAATCACAAAAAATAACGATATAACTCAGTTATAACCAATCGATTGTAACACTGATTTTCAAAAGTGATAAGTTATAGATTAATAAGCTATAGATTAACAAGTTATTCTTCGTAAAAATCAAAAAACTAAAAAATTAAAATTCAAAAAATTTTTTACGAAAAAAATTCAAATAAAAAATCAATAATTTCCAGCATAACTAAAATAATATTGTTATAAAAAACTTTTTTTTAATTTCCTCCCTATTTCAGTTCCGCGCGCTTTTCCCTCCAAACATACATGCACTTTATCATTTCTTACTGTTATAGTTCTATTGTTTCACATCTAGAAGTGCAAAGATTTTTAGTGTAAGCATAAGAGATTATTTTGCATCAGTTGACAATGCATAGATATAATCAAGCTATTAGAATCTCATTTTTCCGACCTGATACGCACGTCACAGGCTTTTTTATTCAAAAATGAATATCAGTATCACTTTTGTTCTACAATCGTGCTATTGGCTTGTCATGCTTAAAATAACATATCGTAAAATTTTGTGATTGTTTCACATCTAGAAGTGCAAAGATTTTTAGTGTAAGCATAAGAGATTATTTTGCATCAGTTGACAATGCATAGATATAATCAAGCTATTAGAATCTCATTTTTCCGACCTGATACGCACGTCACAGGCTTTTTTATTCAAAAATGAATATCAGTATCACTTTTGTTCTACAATCGTGCTATTGGCTTGTCATGCTTAAAATAACATATCGTAAAATTTTGTGATTGTTTCACATCTAGAAGTGCAAAGATTTTTAGTGTACGGTTATGAACTATAAGCCTACAAACATCAAAATTTTTGATAATTTAAAAATTTATATACAGACTGTGCATAATTGTGAGACAGCAATTATTTATTTTTTCGTCTACCTAAACATTTTAGAGATAAATATTAAAACTTTACCTTAATTAAGGTTAGACAAAATTATGAAGTATAACTTTAATAGTAAATAACTAATAATTTGATTATTAGTTATTTACTATTAAAGTTATTGTTACTATTATTATTATTTAATAACAGGTCTTTGGCTGTTAATTAAATAACTATTAGTCTTCACAGAAGTTCTTATTTTCTGTTCCTTCAAGTTTTTACAAGTGAATGAGTCATTCTGCATCTCTGCTAATGTACAGCCTGCTAAGGATAATTAATGTTATTACTATACTATAGTTTCTAATTATTTTATTTGTGGATGACGTGTAGTACGTATTTTAATCTTATCCTCATGCATTTGTACTACATCTGGATGTTCTTTCTCATAATTTGCAATTTCTAACTTCGTTAGTTTAGTAATGTAATTTTTACGTACATGTATATAATATGGCAGTCCGTATGATACTGCTATTGCTGTAGGTGGTAAAAAAATAGATATAATCCTATAAAAATCACTATTATTTATATTATCAAAGAACATAAGTTTGCGCTTACCCTTCTGTAAATAATATTCATCACAAGTATTCCTACGGAAGTATAAACGATTAATAGCCTGTATAAATCTTTTCTTATCCTTAAGACAATCTATTGTTATACACGCATTGTTATTATCTATATCATTCACAGCATATGCCATTGATGTTATCACTGGCCTAGTAGCACCAGGTTCATTAAATACTATACGGTAGTAATTATTATAATCATAACTACTACCAAATATACACTCATTTTCAAAATATCCATTACTGTATGTTGCACCTGGCATACAGGAATGTTTCTTCACGCTGCAATGGGGGCTATTCACCGGTATGGTTTCTGTACACCCTACAGCTAGTAACGCTAGTAATATAATCTTTTTCATAGTGTTATTTTAATTATAATCGATTTAAACAATTTTAACATCTTTATGATCCTTTACATATTTCTTAACTTCCGATTTAGTAATAAAAATTAAAAATTCATTTCTTAATACAATTGTATTACATGTTAATACATTATAATAATACGTCAAAATAATATCATTATTAAGAGGCATAGAAATACCATCCCCTTCTAATAAATGCGATAATGTATTATAAAACTTGTCTAATTTTTCACTTCTCCATATATGAACCATTGTGTTCTGTCCATCGTCCACCGTTTGACAATCATACGCATATTTGGTCATAATATGAATGTTTCCATTATTAATTACTATCTGATAATATCTGGCATTATGCGTACGACCTTCTATCAACTCTGAGTTCGAGTAACCATTCATATTACCTGAAGTTCTTATTTTCTGTTCCTTCACGCCTTTACAAGTGAAGGAATCTTTTGGTAGTTGTGACGTTGTGCAACTCGTTAGTGCTATTGATATTAATGGTATAAATCTTTTCAAATGTTTATTTAAAATATTTGAGCTTAAATTGTAAAATACACAATAAACAAAAACAATCAGCATTATTGCAAAGAACATAATCTATAATCGCGTTTTAAGTGTTTATTAGTCAATATTTTCATGTATTTATTACTTTAAAAAGCATTATTTGTAATCATATAAGTTATATTATGAATGATATCATAACACATGAACATTTTTTTCATGGTTGCATGTGTTAGTTCACTCACAATTTTCTTATAAATCTATATTTTGGTATAGTCAGATTTTTCATTGTTATAAACATTTAGTAATTATATTATGTGGATTAAATTATTCTAAATATTAAATATACTGTCTTTTCAAATTTTTATTATCAAATATTAATAATATTATTATCCATGAGTATGTGTTCGTAATGCGACGTTTAAATATTATACTTGCCAATTGTATTTTACACATTCTATGGCATAAGTTACTTGAAGTTACATATTAATCTCGCGATATAAGCCACAATGCTTCATAACCATGCCCATGTGCTAATAAGTTATTTATTAATCTTTCGTTTTACAACAGTCATATATTATTATTATCAAAACATTCACTAGTAAGCACTTACTAGTGAATGTTATTGTGTGGCAATTTTTGTTTCATCTGGTTTTGATCTTGTACTCTCTACAATTGATCTACTATTAGGCCATATCTGTAATTGTACAATCAACACAAAATATTTAAGCATATCAATTTTTATGCTTTTTTAAATATTTTTGTATCCTTGTGTTTTTTTAAATACGCATCAGCTTCAAATTTAGTTAACATTGTAATGCTGTCCGCATTTAGATACACTTTGTCATCGTCAATTAAGTTAAAATCATAATCTTTAACAACACATATGCGATCGTCATCGCCAGCGCCAGTTATATCCGGTGAATCCAATTCTTTAATTATCTTTTTTAAACTATTAAACCACATTATGTTTAATACAATCCCGTCATTATTTACTTTATGATCATATGCATACTTTGTCATTGCTGTGCGCCTAACACCATGTACTAATATACGTTTATAGTTTCCTCCCCATCCCAACGGCCTTCCGTATACAACCTCCATATCTGTATATCCGTTAGTGCTTCCAATAGTGCGGTTACGAAACTTATTTACACAACTATTGTTTTTTTTTGGTACTTCTATAGCAGTACAGCCTACAATGGCTATTAAAGCTAGTAATATAATTCTCTTCATTAATTTGTAATATTTAATTTATACTCTTTTCATATTTATTTACATGCTCTCTTATATCCTTGATAATCTTAATTGTTTTAATTATACCACCATTGTCAAATATGAAGTGTTCTCCATACATCATTCTTAGATAACTAATCAACTTTTTGTATGCATTTTCTGATATCAATGTCTCTGCTAGACTCAATTCATTTATAATCTCAGAACTGCAAAGAGTATTGACTATAGTACACGTTACAACTATGTCGACGGTATCTCTACTAGGAAGTACTACAACACTTGGAATTACACATGCCATTGTTTTGTAACCTATTAAGGCTGCAATAGTTAATAATGTTGTAACCTTTTTCATTAGTATTACATTTCTATAGTCAAGTTAATAATTGAACGATACCTTTATTAGATTTGTTTGCTTTATTTCTTTTTCTGCAAAAGCAAGCTTTTGCAGCCTCTTTTATAGATATTAATATTTTGTTCATTTCTTTGTAGTTATCACAAAAGTCTGACTTATACCATGCTGTTAACTTACCGATAATTCTTGTACAAGTATTCTTTGTCATTATCATGCTAACATTTGCCAACTCACTACATATCAAGTTGACTTTTGTTTTATTGTAAGACGCATCAATGACATGCTGGTTTAACCAAATCATTATATCATTTTCAAATGAGTTGTCTAATGTATGTACACATTGCGCTTTTGCCAACAACGGAAACGCAAAAGCTATCAAAATTATTTTTTTTATCATATTATAATACGTTTCTTTTACTAATACTAAGTTTTATTTTTTTTATTTACAATAACTACATTTTGGTGTTTGTTTATGTAATCCGTCATATCATTCTTAGCTAATAGTGTAACAAAGTCAGCGTCAAGATATATTAAGTATGTAATTAAAAAGTGAACTACTTGTTGAAAAAATAATCTTTTGTAAGATATTTGTTTTGGTTAAATATTTATTCAAATACATTGCTTATTATTAAATTTATTAAACTAATTAATTAGCTTTAATAGGCCAACAATTTCATTTCTGGATGCTGATCCTTGTATTTTCTATATTCATCGGCATTTAAAAATTTTATTTCTGGAACATCATGTAAATAAATATTTTGACCAATCATCATTATCTCTGAGTTAAACATATAATCCCAAAGAAAATAATCTACCTCTGTATTCTTACTTTTACCACCAAGTTTTTCCTTTAAGTCGAATACTAGTGTATAAAGATCATCGACCTTTCTTAGCTCCAATTTGTAACATGGAGCACTATATCCAACTACATACCCGTAGCTCGTATCATAAGAAACATCATGAATTGAGTCCTTACGTGGGTCATAAGTTGGATCATCAGGTGGATAATTAGTTGGATCATCATCTGAATAACTAACTATTAGTTTATTTCTATACTCAAGTGTTTTTCCATTTTTAAGAGTAGATATTGCATGTTTAGTAGCCCATATTCCATGTCTTTTTGTTTCAAAAACCCATTTGTAATAGTGTTCAGTATTCCAAATTGATCCTTTATCACATTCATTTTTATTGAATCCATTCCAATTTGTATAGTGTTTTTGTACATGTGCAATATTTTGCTTAGAGTTAATTTTCTCTGCTGTCTGTTGCATATCACTGCAACTACATACACAAAACACAAACAAAACGACAACTATAATCCTTTTCATTACCTGAGTTAATATTAGTTTAAATGTTTTTACAATTATTTGGTAATTACAATATATTAACAATTTGCCATGACAATTGATAAACATTGTACACAAGTCAATTTTAGCATATTACAACCATTCTTTATATTTTAAACAATTATAAAATTTTTAGTAAGCAAACAATTTCATTTCTGGATGTTTAGCTTCATATATTTTATACTCTATAGCATTTAAAAATTTTATTTCTGGAACATCATGTAAATAAATATTTGAACATATCGGAAGTATTCCACCAGAACTACCCATATATGCCCAAATAAAATGATATACTTCTGAACCTTTATGATATCCTCCTAGCTTACTAAAGATAGCGTATGCTAGCGCCTGTCTGTCCTTCTCATGTCTTATTAATAATTTGTAACAAGTAAATACAAATCCTTCTACATGTTCATATTTATTATGAGAGTTACTCTTAACAATCACATTTGCATACTCAATTGTTTTTCCTTTTTGAGTAGTAGATATTGCATGTTTAGTAGCCCATATTCCATGTCTTTTTGTTTCAAAAACCCATTTGTAATAGTGTTCAGTATCCAGATACGCTCCTTCATCACATTCATTTTTATTGAATCCATTCCAATTTGTATAGTGTTTTTGTACATGTGCAATATTTTGCTTAGAGTTAATTTTCTCTGCTGTCTGTTGCATATCACTGCAACTACATACACAAAACACAAATAAAACGACAACTATAATCCTTTTCATTAATTTTAAAATTAATATTTACTCAAAAAACTTTTAGTACTGCAATATTTCCATTTTTGGGTGAGCAATCTTATATTTTATATATTCTGCTTTTGTCAATCTTTTAAATTCTGGAACGTCACAGAAATATAGTTGATTACATATCAATCGTCCATCAGACGATTTAAAGTTTGCACCAGCAATAAAATAATCGAATTCATTTTTTAAATTTTTTTTTAAACTTTCCAACAGCAATGTAACATTTTTATTTTTTCTTATAAAAAATTTATACCAACATAATAAAGGAGCAGCCCATGGATTATCAGTAGATAATGCGTGTTTTGTGACTAATGTTCCGTTATTTTTTGTTTCAAATACTAATTTGAAATAGTGTTCAGTAGAAAATAAACATCCTTCATCACACTCATTTTCATAATATCCATCCCAATCTGTATAGTGTTTTTGTACATGTGCAATATTTTGCTTAGAGTTAATTTTCTCTGCTGTCTGTTGCATATCACTGCAACTACATACACAAAACACAAATAAAACGACAACTATAATCCTTTTCATTACCTGAGTTAATATTTACATACATACATATATACTACATTTTAATAATATTGTAATATGTAAGTTTACATAATTTTACTAAAAAAACTTTATACTGTTTTTTAGCATACAAATTT
Source organism: Candidatus Azobacteroides pseudotrichonymphae (assembly GCA_002091395.1). Lineage (GTDB taxonomy): Bacteria > Bacteroidota > Bacteroidia > Bacteroidales > Azobacteroidaceae > Azobacteroides > Azobacteroides pseudotrichonymphae_A. Next base: position 13,837 of record AP017917.1, on the reverse strand, counting down.
GTTTCACACTTTAATTGATTTTTAAATAAATTGGTTATTATAAAAAATATTTTAATTGAAATACAAAAAATGTTTTTATGTTTTTTAGTTTATTTATTTTGTTTTTTATCAATTACTTCTACTGTTGTCCCTATTTCGAATCTAAATGAGTGAATACGAATATTTTTACCATCTATTATTTTTAATTCATAAGTAGAAGCCACAAGATTTTCACTCAATTTTTTAGTTTTTATCCAATTTTTAAACTGTTGTGAGTTACTAATTTTTTCTTTAACTGGCATTTCATCTTTAATTTTTACTACCCAATAACCTTTTTGCTTAACTACAATGACAATTTGATCCATATAAAATTCTCCATTGATTCCTACATGTCCTATCTCTTCATCATTTCCATCACCTATTTTATCATTTTTATCATTTAAATAGTTTTTTCTTCTTCTAAAAGAAGCATACGGAGTATTAATTTTGTCATTTTTAGTGTTCATGTTTTCTTTATTAGAAGATGTATTTGAAGTATTCTTAAGAGAATCTTGTGTATAAACATTTTCAGCATTTGATTCATCCTGAGAGTTACATGATGTAAACAGCATTGTGAGAAAAAATATTCCAAGTATTAAATTTTTTTTCATAGTTCTAAAATTTTTTACCAAAAGTTATAATATTTTAATTATTTGTTTTTATCATTATTTTTTGTCATACTGTTCATGAAATATTAATATTCAGTTATATTGACAATTAAATTAAATTTTCTCTAGTATTTAAATAGTTCTACATTGTTTGCACTGTTTATACTGTTTACATTTATTACAATGTCTACATCGGTTACAATGTTTAGATTTTTTTAAATGAAGAATTAAAGCATGTGAGATCCAACCAACTAATAATAAAATAAAAAGAATTAACAATTTTTTCACTTTGATTTTTTAATTTTTAGTTTTTCTTTTAGACTTTAATATTTGTATAATTTAAAATATCAGATGCATAAATGTGTTTTATTGAAGTTTTTTATAAAATCTAAGTAAACCATTTATAATAAATTCACTTTTAAAGTGCGCTTATAACTCTTATGAAGAGCATTCTGATTTTAGTTTAATTAAATTAATTAGAGAGCATACAATAATTAATCAAAACAATAGTATTTCTATCGCATTTTATTCTATAAAGTATTTATACATAAATACTTTATAGTTAAAACGATTAAAAAAAATTTTTAACTAAATGTTGTATATGTTTTGATAGAAACTACTGTTAGTAATCTAATATTTTTGTTTCTGGATGTTCCTTTATCCATTTTTTATAATCTTTTCCACCTAACAATTTCACTTCTTTACCGCAATTTATTTTTAATATTCCAAGTGAAATATTCCAATTGTAACCAATACTTTCCATTTGCTCTTTAGTTAATTCATCTCTAATAGATTCTCTAATGTTATAACAACATTTTCCATCACCAGTATGTATTGAATATTGATTATTAATCATTTCTATTGGCCATGCAAACTTTGTTATTATAGGCACACCATACTTACTATTGTTGAAAACAATCTTATAATGTTTCATAGAAAAAAGATGATACTCTTCTATACTTATATATTCATTAGTCCCTCTACATTCAGATTCTTCATATCCATTAAAACTTAAAGTTTTTGTATATCCTTTTCTTATATCATTATGAGAAATATTGGACATATAACTATTTTTCTCTAAGTGTTGTTGATTCATCAAATTTTTATTACTATCAGAACATTTAATATCACTAAATGTATATTTTGCATTATCATCGCAACTCATAAATAATCCACATACATATATGATATGTAATATTTTTTTCATTAGTTAGTATTATTTTACTTTTTGATTTTACTACAGTAACATAGAATTTCTAAATTCTCATCTACGTAAATTAATGAAAATATTTTATTTTTTTTGCTCAAAAATTTTTAAAAATTTATTTATTCAAGTTGAAATATTAATTTTTTCTAAATCATAACAATCAAATTTACTGTAACTATAGAAAACTATAATTGGAATCACTAATGCAACGTATTTACATTTAAATGATATATAAATATATTAATAGTGATTTTTTATATAAAAGATCAATTCTACTCATAAATTTTATACATATTAAAATATGTACTATTATTCTACATGTATCACCATGGCATTACACGTATTCCTTCATTTTCTTTCAAAAATGTTTCATAATATGTATTCTTAGTTAGAAAAAATATTTTTGCTTCAGGTTTTAGTTTAACTGTATAGCCATATGTCCTTCTGTTATTATATTCCTTAAAAAAAGTTTTAAATTCATCACCTAAATATAATTTCATTGCTCCAATAAGCTTTTGCAATGATTTATTAAAAAAAATGTATATATATCTTTTTTCTATATCTACATCAAATGCATTTTTTGTAGATACAATTCCATGCGTTTTTGTAAAAAATACAATTCTATAAAACACGTTACATGTGTATAGTTTACCAAAACAAGTATCTATTGGTTCATATCCATTATAATCATCACCATATAATACACTTATTTCACAATTCCCTCTATCAATACAATGATTTAATTTTTCTGTAATGCCATTATGTAATTTTGTATCTTCACATCCTATAAGAATTATATATATGAAAGAAATTGAGATAATTTTATTAATTGCTATACCTTTAAGATTTTTTCTCATAAATTTTATACATATTAATATATTTAGTTATAAAGTTTTAATTACAGAATCATTTATGTTTTCTTCTTTCACACTATAGACATATTTAGTTTCAATAATAATTTTTATTTTTTGTTAAAAATTTCTATGCATCATATCAATTAACTCGCTTTCGTTATATTTATTAATCATAGATATAACTATTATACTTGATCATGCATCTAACATTATCGTTTTAGGATGATCTTCCATAAATCGTGTTGATTCTTTCATCGTTAAAAAAAATATTCTCCTTCTTGTATTTTCTTTATCCATATATTTTATACAAATAATACCATTCCTAAATTCTTTTGGCATTTGTGGATGTGATATCATATCTACAAGCTCTTTTTCACCAAAAGTATTTATTAAAACATTCATAAATTCGTTTCTACATTTATCTTCCCATATATACACAGCTCCAGTATATGGTTCATTAGGACCAATAGATGGTAATGAATCATATGCATATTTGCTGATATAAGAGTTTCCATCTTTCATTCTAAAAAATAATATCTTGTAAAACTTCCAATCACCTTGCCAAAATCCACGCTTGCATTCTTTTCTTTTATACCCATTAAATTTTTTTTCATCACTCATAGATGAATCATTCAAATGATCATTTTTTTTACGTAATATGTATACTCCATTTTTTTTTTCTAGACGTAATATGTTTTTTTCATAAACATTACTTTCTCTACAACTAAATAGTAAAGAAAATAAAAGAAATAATATTATATTTTTCATACAAAAGTTATTTTTTCGATTATGCATCTAATATTATCGTTTCAGGATGATCTTCCATCCATTTGTTATACTCATCCTTACTTAACCCTCTTACAATGCCATACACCCTAGTTAAGCATACTCTCTCTACAGGCAAATATGGTTTTCTATAAATTTTAATAAAAAGTTCTTCACCCAATGCTTTTTTTATAACATCGTATAGATGTACATCAACTTGATATTTTAGTGTATATAACCTGTATACATGTTTTTCTCTGAATGTTCGATAAGCAAATTTTGTCACTGCAGGTATTCCATTTTTTGTATTTATGAACAAAAACTTTAAATATTTAGAATAATCATTCCATTCAGCATTTATTCGTTCATCTTCACTGTATCCGTTATAACAATACACTTCTTTTATACTAGGCATATGTTTTACGCCTTTTTGTGTGATATATTCTGTTTTTAAGTTTTGTTTTTTTTGAGTACTTAGTTCCATCTTATTTCTGTTATCATTACGTGTGTTTTGACATTCTTGTTGTACATCAGCACAAGTATACAGACATATAGCACCCAAAATTGAGCTAACGTTTATTATAAATCTTCTATTTTTCATTAAATTATTATTTGAAATAAATGATGTTTTCAGTCTTTTAATTGAATTAATTTCATTTTAATTATATAATCATTTAACTAATATGCTTAACATTCTTAAGTATATTTATTCAGAATTAAACAATCAAATTAATGATTAAATGTTCACCTAACCTTATATTTAGCAGGCACAAATACTGTTTCTGGATGGCGATACATCCAATTAACAGACTCTTCGAATGTCAGAAAACAAGTAATAGCATCTTTTCTTAGTATAATATAAGAACTTCTCTTATCGCCATAATACATATGTTTATAACATAAATAATAACGTTCATGCGTTTTTCCCCCAAACCCTTCTTTAAGTCCATCAACTAATTCATAAATATCACTCTTGTAGTATGTAGAAACATCAACACCTATAAAATGATAACCATATAAATTATCTATCATCATTACATCTTTGCACATGTAAGCAAATCTAGTCATATAAAATTTCCCAGGTTCTTTAGGTCTAATAATAAGTAATCTATAAAATGGTGATTCTTCGTCATAATCATCTCCTTCACGTATAATTTCATTTTTATATCCATTATGCCTATGTTCAGCATATATACCAGGAAGATTATGATGATGAAAATTTATATCATTATTAATTATGTTTCTTTTATACTTTTTTTGTATTACATCAGTACAACTACATAAACTAATAACCAATACTATTGATATAATATTTAATATCAATAATCTTTTAAATGTCATAACAGTTTAAATATCATTGTTTACAACCAAATTATTTTTTATTAATTGATTATATTAGCTCATTAATGTATCATGATTTCGTTTCTCCACATGCCACTATAGTTAATACAACTGACATGGTGATTATAAGTCTTATAATTCTTTTCATTTAAGTATAATTGAATATTTTATAACTCTTTGTATGAACCAGCATGTTCAACAATCCATTTATCACACTCTTTTTTAGTTAATTTTTCAATATTACGTTTAGTTAATATTAAATGATAGTCGCAGTCATCGACTATACTATATACATAATTGAAACAAAACATACTAGCTTCTTCTTCAAATTATCGATCATACGTACCCATAAATTATAAAAATCCTTAGTACGCATAATATAAACGATAAAAAACTCATTTTCCATTCTGACAGAATAAGCTTTCTTAGTTAGAAATAATCCGTGTCTTTTTGTTTTAAAAGCTAATTTAAAATAGTAATCTGAGTGAAAAAGAAATCCTTTGGCACATTCATTTTTATCATATCCATTACGTTCTGTTTTGTATTTTCGTACTTCAGAACAATAACTATTTTTCGTGACTTCTGATAAATCTTCATGACATGAAACAAATAGAAACATCATTAACAATGTACAATTGTATAAAACAAAATGTTTCTTAAGTATGTTTGAAAAATTCTTCATAGTTCTCAATATATAAAAACTATTGTTGATTATATGTTTTGTTTAATATTATTCTACTCTATATCAATAATTTATTTCAAAATAAAAACCTGTTCAAACAACTTTCAATAAAAATTTCTCATTTTTCTCATTAACGTTTCGTTTTAATCTACTACAAATCATGAATTGTTTTTCTATAAGAAAAAATTTTTTAGCTTGATTGAAAAAATTGCTTTATTAACTAGCAAAACTTTTGACAGAATGCAAATAAACTTTTTTATGAATTAAAAACAAAAATGATTGATACATTAATACAGTGAGAAAAATGTCTTAATATACTTAATCAAGTAAAAACAGTTATTATTTATACCATATATAATAGGTTTATTATATATGGTACATTTTGCAACGGAGTACTATTGTGGTCATAGGGTATAGTAACGTTACAGTTTATCTCACATACTAGTGACAATATATTTTGCAAAATGTGTTATACTTACTACTATAAAAATAAGTATCGTCAATACAAATACACATATCAACAACTATACTATGTGTGTCATCATGTTTAAATGAAAGAACAGAAAATTAAATTTTGATAATACTAAAATACATTCCGTATGCTCTTAATCCATAAAGTAACCGTAATCTGTAGCACATTAAACTACGGATTATCATCAGAATAAACCACAGAAATAACATTATGATAACAATATAATCTTAACACATACTGATACCAAGTAATACTTAATATATTACTAAATAGTTTAAATAATTCCTGTTTCAGGATGTTCTTTCAAGTACTCTTCAGCTTCATTCTTATCAAACAGCTTTACTTCATTACATTTGATATGTAATTTGTTGCAACGAAACTAATGCATTTCTGTGTTATATTTATCCCAGTATGAAGGAAATATATTGCTCCATATATTAAATTCTGTAAACTTACCTTTACAGTACTCTTTCTTAAGATGCCAGTATATGTTTAACATATTGCTGAAATCAAATATATGTAATGTATATATTTCTTTGTCTTTAGACTGCTCACAATCATACGCTAACATAGTCATTACCTCCTTCTTTCCATCACTTATTAGTAACCGCTTATAATTAGCACCTTTCGTTCGTCCTTCAGCAATCTCATCTTCAGATACTGAATAGCCATTCATATTTACCAGAAGTCCTTATCTTTTCTTCCTCAATACCTTTACTAGACGAGAAGGCGTTCTTAGGCAAATCAACTGCTGTACAACCAGCTAATATAGTCAATACTAATATTGACCTCTTCATTATTATTTTATATTATTATTATTCATATAATCATCTATATCATTCAATATTGAATCCATGTATCCACGGTTAGTACGGAAGCTCTTTCCATACTTGGTTTCTAAGAACTAACCATCTCATCATACCTTTTACTACCCATGCGCCATAAAGCTACATGAAGTTTTTTGCGTATATGCACATAAGCACATATTTTACATGCACCTTCTTTAGGAACCATTGTTTTCCACACTAATGGTGGTTCTGGTCTATACCCTGTATCCACTAATTCAGGTTTTTCAACAACCTTAATAGGATAATCCTTTGCTTCAGTAGGCCATGCACCCACTCCCATTACTAGTACTAGTGTTATCAATAATTTCTTCATATTCTTTTTCTCCTGTTTTATGTCCAATTAATCTATATTTTTTATGTACTTTTTTCCACGCTTCAAACTCATCTTTTGATAATGCATCTGCAAAACTAGAAGATATTTCAACATCTCCTTCTCCTCCCCATGCAAACCTACTTATAGGATATAGCAAATATAACTTATATGGCCAAGACTTTCCATCACCTATAAGAGATATTATATCCCTAGCAAGCTGATGTCTAACAAATTTCGGGTCTTCATCAGGGCACATCAACCATTTATGTATATGCCTTTTGCATGCACTTAAAATAGACTTTGCATAAGTAGGATCTCCTGTATACAATATGAATTGCCCTCCTACATTAATATCTATTGAAGAAGGATGCCTACACACTAATGGTATATTATCCATCGTCCTGTATACCACTACTTTAAAAAACTCCTTAATACAAAAAGCATCTTTATCTATCAAACACTCATCCTTATCCCATCCATGATAATTAGCACGAATACAAAAAGCTGATCTTTTATGATGACTGAAATGTTTTATATTCCTTACACCATTGCAATACCCTACATCATCCAGATGCCAGTCCTTCGGCCCATCATCATCTATCGGACATATCGACTTCCCTTTCGGCAGATGAAAAAACGGCCCTTTTGGAAAATATTGTTTATTTATTCCTCGTACAGCACCAGGCTGAGGAGGTTCGTCCAGCTCAACGCATGCGGTCATAAAGATGACTAGGCATGCCAACAGCTTATTCATTACAAATTAGATATGTTGTTCTGTTTTAATATAACTATATTTTTAGTTAAACGAACCATTATCAATGGTAATGCATCTTAGGTAACTGAGATGATGTACAACAATCTTTTTCATGTTTAAATATTCAATAGTTTATGATGTTCTTTCACATATTTATTAGCTTCTTTTTTATTGAACAGCGTTACTGCATTACATTTGAGATATAGTTGGCAACAATAAAAACAATTCATTTTTGCGTTATCTCTATCCCAACATGAAGGAAATATACTGCTCAATGTAAAATCATATTCAGGATTACCTTTACGGTACTCTTCCCTAAGAGTGTAGAATAAATTGTAAGCACAGTTGATATTCCATATATGTAATATATATATATCTTTGTCTTTAGACTGCTCACAATCATATGCCAACATTGTCATTGCCTCCTTCTCTCCATCACTTATTAGTAAACGCTTATAGTTTGCACCTTTCGTTCGTCCTTCAGCAATCTCATCTTCAGATACTGAATAGCCATTCAGATTCCCTTTAGTTCTTATCTTATGATCATTCTCGCCTTTATATATTAATGTATCATTTGGTATTTGCGATGCTGTACAACCTGTTATAGCTAATAATGTAACTAGTAATATCTTTTTCATATAAATATATCAATAACTCAAAACACTTAGTAATTTATACTATAAATATTATTTTAACTAAATCAACCTAAACAATCTTACTCCAGGATGATCCTTTATATATTTCTTAACTTCTGATTTAGTAATAAGTGTTAAATATTTATTTCTAAGTACAAACTTAAAGTAGACTCTGTCACCATCATGAATGGCACTAATAACAATATCATTATAATTATCAGAAGATAACTCGGATAATGCTCTCAAAAACCTACCTCCGCAATAGCTCTTCAATAAGTATGCTTTCTCAGGACGATGTATAACAATTGTCGTTTTTTCTCCATCAACTAGACAGTCATACGCAAATCTAGTCATAAGATAACCAGTATTACCAGTATTAATTACTATCCTATAATAGTCTCCATATAAACTCCGTTCTCCATACCTATATTCTCCTTCTACTACCTCTGAAATACTATATCCATTCAAATTTCCGCATATTTGTGTTCGTATATTTTTATTAACCATGTCATATTTACATTCTGGCATATTTGATGCTGTACAGCCAGCAAGTACCACAAATATTAGTAATACAATCTTCTTCATCTTAACAACGGGTTAAAATTTTATAAATAATAATAATCAAAAATTCAACTCTTAACACGTCTACCATTAGTCATAATTCCTATATATTTATCATCAAAAATTTTTGTGACTTTCTATAATACACACAAATATTTTATCAAAAAAACTATTCGTTATTTATTTTAATTTTATCTAATGTACAACATGCAAGTTTTAGTCGTATCTACTATGTACAAACTAATATTCCTTAATTAATGCCAACACCATAACTTTATTCATATTAATTTAAATATTTCTGTTTTTGGATGTTCTTTTAAATATGTTTTAGTTTCAGATTTATCAAATAATGTGATATTATTATTTTTCAGCGTAATGCGATTACAATAAAAGATATTAGATTCATCATCTAAAACTATATCATTTCTAACATCATAACTTGTGAACTCAACAATGTCTATTATTAGCTTTCTTAACATAGAAGTAAACGTTTCTGAATCTATCTCATCCCATATGTGCACCATCGTATTAACACCATTTTTTGTTATTTCACAATCATACGCTAACCTAGTAATTACCTCCTTCTTTCCATCACTTATTAGTAACCGCTTATAATTAGCACCTTTCGTTCGTCCTTCAATAATCTCATTTTTAGTAAAACCATTAAGGTTTCCACTTGTTCTAATCTTAAATTCTTTTATCGAATTGTTGACCCCGGACACATCTAAAGATGTGCAACCCATCATGCCAATAAATGCCAACAATACAACAATATTCACATTTAACACTGTTTAAATATTATCTATCTTGAATATTCATTTATATACTTCTCTGATTCTTATACTTAAGATTAAAAAACAATCTTTTTCATAACTTTAAATTTTTATAATAAAAAATATTTGTAACATAATTCTGCAATTAAGTTTATATTTCACACTTTGTTATTAAAATAAATACTAATTCCACCACATATTTGCTACAATGTAATGCGATTTATCTTAATTGCTACATACAATTTATGCCATTAAAATTAATCCTTATTTTTTTGTAAAAAATTAATTATTTATAAATTGACTTGACGTTTCTATATTTTTCATTTTAAACAATAATACAATCAGTTAAGAAACTATTATTTATAAAATACTAACTTATGTAAAAATAAAAGATTTAAAATCTTAAAATAAGCTTAATAAAAACACAAAATTTTAATTGTATAAAATATCTTAATATAAATGATAGTACTCACAATGATAAATACATAAACCTCTGATGAAAAAATTTTTGCTCAATATATTTTTTATAATTCATTTAGTTTTTTACAATTCTTGTACTGGTGATTTCATGATTTCCAACACTACTCCTGTCACTTTTGAAAATAATAGTCTATTTGTAAGTTTCGATATTTTTGTAGACAATATATATAAAGGAAATGTATCACCAACCCAAACTATTTATTTATACATACATAATGGAATTCACAATCTTAAAGCAAAAACACATGCTATTACTCAAAGCACATATACTGAAACAGTCAATCTAAATGGGGCTCCATATGTTTTCCATTTCGGAGTATTATAATAAATATTAAACCATCATATTTTCATATACTTCATTTTACACATTCTACATTAAAAATAATTTAATATAAATCATTAAAACCAATTCAAAATAAAAATATAATCAATAATAAAAATACGATAATAACTTCTGTGAAAATTCTTTTTACATGCTTTATGGTACAATGAATCACACTAAATATATTGTGACAAATACACTTTAACAAAAGTAATGCAGCTGTTAATTAATTATAAATAAATATACCGGACTGATAAAACCAAAATAAGTACCAATTGGTACTTATTTTTTGTAAAATATTGCTAATAAAAATATAATTATATTATGATAATAATGACAAACTACTAAACATAATATTCATGTGATGATACTGCTAGCTTTTGACTGTAAAAAACTTCAAATTCTAATTATGTTATAATGTGTACAATCGTAAACATATAAATAAATTTTATAATATTGATTTTCTAATCTATTGTACTTATTCTTATACACATAAAACTAATATAAAAATGCTGACTTCTAACGGAACATGATAAACATAATAAATTTTAACTAAACACACTGAAACTTGAACAGTATTTTTAATGGAAATAAAAATACTGTTCAAAATCAAAAAACTATAACTATAAAACATATGATGTATATAAAATACATACTTGGATTGATAAGCATGTGTGCAATCATATGCTCATGCAATAATGAAATTACATCAGTAAATACAAAAGCCAATTATGTCAAACGTCAGTTTTATAATTACTATAATTATAACGTTGAAACATATATTGATTGCACTGATGATCCAAGGTATGTTAAAGGTACTTATAGTAGAATTAATCTTAAAAAGGCTTCTTTATATAATAGTGCCAATGACTTTAGACGACTATTCATCAAATATGGAAAAGATAAATATATGATGACTAATAAATTATATCAATGTAAAAAAGTAGGCAATGATATTGAGGTATGCTTTCTAGATTTTAAACATACTAGAGAAGAAAAAGATAAATTTATAAAAAAATTTAAAGAGATTGGAAAATACAAATCAGAACATACTATAAACCGACATTGGGCATATGCGATCTTCAGTTCAAAAAAATATCATACAGTTACTATTGATGGTAGAAATATTGAGCTATTAACATTTTGGGATAGTCAACAGTTATTACTTGCAAATGGTTTTGAAGCAGAACCTGGTGGATACGATACTAACATCTCTGCAAAAGATGAAGAAAGTAAGAATTTAATACAAGAAATATTATAAGTTTAATGATATTGATTGAAAATCAATATCATTTCATTAATACACTGAACATGATAATTTAAATTGCAATAAAAAACAATAGAAAAAAAACGATAAATTTTAAATAAAAGATTAAACATATATAGTATACAATAACAAAAATACATTATACTTTAGTTATTACTTTTATACTACAAAAATTAAAAATAAACACAATAAAACTAATAAAGAAGTAAAATCAACCAGTAGTACTAATAATCTACATGTATAATAATATTCTTTTCATCCGCTTTTTTTATTAAAAATTTTTCATTATATAGTCTAATAATATATTCTACTTTTTCCATAAAACTAAGATTTTTTATTACTATCATTTTCCAATTTTCTTTTAATTTTTTTTGTATATGTTTTTTTAATATTGGTACAATAATCTGTTCTTTAACAACATTTTTACTTGATTTATTTACAGATATTAATTTTGATTTACGTGGAATAACAGTGAAATCTGCTTTAGACAACGTACTATGATCTTCTAAAACTGTTTTTTGCTTTATATCAAATTGTTTTGACTTTTTAACAAAAAAATGTTTATGCGCTAATTCATACATTTTCAACTCATTTGTTATACTAACACTCAAATTATCGCAATTATCACCACAAATTTTCAATAAATTATTTAAATATTTTGTTCCACCTTTCATAATAACATACTTAGTAGTTTTTTCTAACATTCTATCAGAAAATCCCAAGTGATTTTTTAAAAAACTGTATACGCTCAATTCCTCTCTTTCTATACAATCAGTAGATACACTATTTTTCAATAGTATAATTTCATCAGATTTTTGTTTACTAAACATTTCATCTTTAAACTTATTAAGTTCTCTCTTCAAAGATTTAATAAAATAAGTTTTAGGTGATCTAGCTCTTTGAGCATATTCTATTATAGCAGAATTAATAATAATCACACCTTGTTTTTTCGCTAAAGAAATATCATAAATCAAATTATAATATTTACTTCTTAAATCACCCTCACTAAAACCAAAAGAAAAAAATACACTGAGTTCATCTGCAACTAAAATTTTTGTCAAGTCAATATTCCTATTTATATCATTACAAGCCAATTTTTTATCTCTATTACTAGAATGATAAATTGGAATAAAAGTTATTCCAATTATTTTTTTCCTCCCTCTTTTCAAAGGATCTCGCACCTTCTCATATTCCATTTGATAAATAAAACTATATGGTGCTTTTAAATCTAACTCCTGCTTAGATGGTTTTATAACATAAGAAACAAAATCATTTACATTTCTATACTTATTTTCTAGCTTAAACATTCCTTTCAAACAATCTATACTATATGTCAAAGAGTTTGTTTGCCCAGATACAATCTCATATAAACGTGCAGAATAAATACTATTAAAACTTAGTACAACATCCAATTCATATTTTCTATAACCTTTTGAAAAATCCATCAAAGCTTCATAAACCATTTGGTGTAAACAAAATGTAACAGTTCTATCATATTTAATCATTTCAGGAGCTATCACCATTGTACAAGCTTTCCATACTTTATTATCCTCATACAATATTTCTTTTTTCATTAATGAAAGAAAAGCATTTTTAATTTTATTATGATTATTATCATTTTCACCAACTAATAGAGAAGATAAAGGCAAAGATATTTTTATTCCATAAACACTTTGTGTCATAGAAAAATTTTCATCTAATTTTTGTCCTTCAAGAAAAGACTGAAAACATTCTACAACACGAAACAATATACGTTTTTCATATACAGAGAAATCATATTTAGCAGCCGTAATAATATAAGACTGAATAACATCTTTTCTATCATTACATTGCATATCCTTTAATATTATTTGTTCTACAACTTCACGTCCAAGATTTTTATCATAAACTTTTTTTATGAAAACATTACCCTTATCTTCTTCTAAAACAGCTCCCAT
>AP017916.1 GCA_002091395.1 Candidatus Azobacteroides pseudotrichonymphae | reverse complement strand
AGTATGCATTTGTTTTAATTATTGTTTGTTCAAATCAGAATTAATTATTCTAAGAAGTTTTTCAAACAAAAAAATTTAAAATTTAATAGTACGTTATCAGTTCATTGTTATGTATTCTTCTTTAAGATTAAAAATCTAAATCATTCAAAAATTATTTGATCTAATTTATAATTAAACTTTTGTTTCGATGATTATTCACCAGTTTTAGTATTCTTACTAAAAGTTATAAAATACAATTTTTGTTATTTTTTTGAATTTTGTACAAGCTATCCAATTCAATGTGTAGTCACACGCATTATTTTTCGGCCTTAATTTGTCATTTTTTATGCTTTTTTGTATGTAGTAGTGGATTTATATTATATCACATCAAAAACGTCGCTATTAAGGCGTGGCGACGTTTTTGATTTATTTGGTTTATTTCTAATTTTTGAAAAAAATTATTTTCAATACTTTTACGTTAAAGTATGCTTTAAATGCAATTTGTTTTTATTTCAAAATTTTGAATATGTTTTTTTTTGATAAAAATATTTATTTGTACACTGTTTCAGTTTTGTTGTTATTTTTTTCTTGTAGGAGTTCAAGTGTTTCCATTGTTGAAAAAAATGCTGAGTCTTCTAAAGAAACAATTGAAAAGGAGCCTGGTTATTTAATAGTAGATAAGAAGTACAATTGTCCTTCTAACGAATCTAATCCATATACCACACATCATTTAGCGTTTCTTTCTGATACAATTAATGAAACTTTCAATGAGCAAAATGGAAATGTTCGTCGTTGGAAAGATAGAAAATTCATTAATTATCCAATAAATAGATTTGTTAAATCTTGTGGTGGTAATGTACTCATTGCACTATCTGATCAAGAAGCAAAAGATCTCCATAGTTGGCTTTTAAGTAATCAATGCAAAAAAACAGAATCACTTTCAACAGATATGTCTATCGATAATGGAAATACTTGCATTATTTTCCCAGATAGTCTTTGTATAATAGTCCTTGAAAAATAAAGTTTAAAAGTTTTTAAACTTTATTTTTTTTCTTTGTTTTTATCAAAGTTGATTGATTTTTTTCGAAAATTTTTTAACTCTTTTTCGATAGAAAGAGATATTTTTCTAGCTCGCTGTCCAGCTATTTTTATTCCTTTTTCCAATTGTAATGTAGCATCTTTTTGAAATGATTCAATATTTTCTTTCAGAGTATCTAATAATGTTTTCATAATGCATTAATATTTTTGTATCAAAGTCTTAAGTTTAGTGTAAAAAATATTTTAATTATTTTTTATTATCTGTTTTATCTGTTTTAGGCATATGTGTACATAAATTTATATTAACAACATCTAGTCCTTCAATAAATTTGTATACTTTATAATTATAATCTTTGCTTATAGTTTTTGTAGTATGACTGTATGGATACACATACGGATAATAGTAACTTGAGGTTACTTGTTCAGTTTGATCAACATTGAAGCTTGTTATGTCTTGCTTTGCTAAAAATGCTTCAAAATCTTGTTTTACATAATTTGGAACAAAAACCATATATATTTTTTTATTATTTGCGTCGTAGTCGTATGATACTAACACATTTTTTTCAAAGCATACTTGCTTACCATTAATTTTTGTAAAATTTACGTGACCACATCCCATAGATACATAAGAGGATGTTCCACAACTTATTGCTGTAATAACCGTACATATTGTTGCTATGAATATTTTTTTCATTTAGTTGATTTTAATAAAAAACTGAGTAAGGTAGTAAAATTTACTTTTGCTTAAGTTACAAACTTAAGATTATAGATTTAATCATTCAAAAAATATTTTGTAATTTCAAAAATTAAAATTAAAATTAAACTATTAAACAATTTAATTCATATGAAAAAAATCATACTGTCTTTGATGATTTTATCAAGCACATTTTTTGTTTGTTATAATTTGAAAGCTCAAACATATCCTAAAATTTCTACATTAAACCATGCATTTAATTATACAGATGCTGATGTAGAATTTTCTATAACTAACCAACTCAAACATAATTGGGAAATTTCAACACGTATGTATGAAAAAAGTACATTTAGAGATAATTATCATGATAATAAATATGGATTTGATGTTCATCGTATAGGTTTTGAATTAGGTGCAACTAAACATATTGATGGAACTGTTATTACTTTTAATGTCCATTTTGATCGTCCACTTTCTCAGCCTTTTAGAACAATGTAAGTAAAGTATGTTTAGTAAGCCATGGTGATTTTATTAATTTAGAATTAATAGTACTATATTCAATTAAATCTTTGAATTAGTAAATTAGTTATGTGTTGTTTGATTGGAATGTTATTGTTGTTAAATACTAAATAATGAAGCACATGAAAAAGCTATTTACACTTAGACAATTCGTTACTTTGTTCTTTGTATTTGAATTGATCAGCGTATTCAGTGCGCGAGCATCATTTGAATTACGTAGTTATTATTACTCTTGTCAATGTGATCCTTGTCAACCACATTATTTATATCGCTATAATCCGTATTATCACCGTTACTATTATTATCCTGGTCATAATCGCGTGTATTATTATGTTATACCATCAATTTCAATTTTAAAATCAGATATTCATTATAATGGATATAGAAAATCAGAATGTATTAAAGGTTGTGGTAATGACTATTATTATAAATTAATTTTTGATGAAAATTCTAATAATCCAAAAGTTAGTAAATATGCTTTTTCTATTAGTAGAGAAAAAGAGGATATAGGGTGTAATTGGACTATTTATATTCGTTATCATAAAGATATGTACGCTTTTTTGAATTTGTTAGATAATGTATTAGGATATAAAAGATGTAAAAATATAATAGAAGGCAGTAAAGAGTTTTTCATTGGTTCTGATCGCGTGTACATGTATCCATTTTGCTGTCGTTTAGTTAAGAATCATGAAATTGCAGAATTTGAGAGAAAACATAAAAATATCACATATTTTTAAACATAATACTATACTGTATTTATTCATACTCAGTTGTATGAGTTTTGTTCGGTGTACATCATTAGATATGCCGAATAGAACATGTACTGTAGATAAGTTTAAGTTTAGGTCTGGTTATTGTGAATTTAATGGTTATTCAAAAGATGATGTTATTGAAGGAAGGACAAATTACATTAATTGTTTACGGATAAATTGCCATAATTATAAACGGCTATTGGTACATGGGGTTAAGTATACGGCGATGACAAGGTTTGCATATGATTGTACCTTTTATCCACATTCTGTACATGCAGGAGAGTGTATTAATGTACACATATGGAGTGCTAAACACGGCGTAGATCCATTATTGAAAGAATTGAAGGATGTAGTTGGCCGTGATATTGTTAGAGCTAAATATTTTGGCTTGTTTAGTTGTCATGAAGTATATTTGAGTACAGTATTAATTGAAGAACTACTAACTAAATCTGAAGCAGATACATATTTAAAAGAACATCCAAAGACAGTAATATTTAAAAAAGCATGAATATGAAAAAAATCATTTTAGTAGTTTTAATAGCTGTATCAGGATGTACATCATTAGATATGCCGAATAGAACATGTACTGTAGATAAGTTTAAGTTTAAATCTGGTAGTAATTGTAAATTTAATGGTTATTCAAAAGATGATGTTATTGAAGGAAGGACAGATGAAGCTAATTATAAACGGTTATTGGTACATGGGGTTAAGTATACGGCGATGACAAGGTTTGCATATGATTGTACCTTTTATCTACATTCTGTATATGTAGGAGAGTGTATTAAGGTACTCACGTGGAGTGCTAAGCACGGCAGAGATCCATTATTAAATGCATTGAATCATGATGATATAACTGGCGGTGGTAGTGTGTGCATTATTATGCTTAAATATTATAGTTTGTTAGATTGTCATGAAATACATTTAAATCCATTGTTAGTTAAAGAACTAACTAAATCTGAAGCAGATACATATTTAAAAGAACATCCAAAGACAGTAATATTTAAAAAAGCATGAATATGAAAAAAAATACATTATTGGCTATACTAGCTATAACCGGGACTATTAATGCTGGTGCATTAACATTCCCAATTATGGATAAGAGTGGTAGTTATTATACAGTAGACGATGATTGGCATTATCCAGTTGATATGCCGAAGGTAACAGTTGATATGCCGGATTATACAGAAGTTGATATGCCGGATTTAACTGTCGATATGCCGAAGGATTGTACACAAGATACGTCAGAGAAGATTAGAAATCTCTTAAATAAAAAAGAACATGCATACAAATGCATACAATATGCCTTAGGTAGATTTAGTCGTATTAAAGGCAAGGTTGAATGTAGAAAGGTTATTTCATTGCTAGAAAAGAGTTATGGGAAAAACTTTCGTTATGACTCAACGCATTTAAAAGATATTATCAGATTTATAAATATTAAAATATCATGAAGAATAAAACATTTTGTATAGTGCTACTAAACATAGTAGCTGCAATATTTTGTACTCGTATATCAGCACAGCATGAAAATGAAATCCCTGTTATTGGTACAGATGGCAAGGTTGTAGAATGGAGGCCACGTCCTGGTGTCGTACGTCAGCACCAGTCTTGTGGATTACTACAACGTGTAAATGAAGAAACACTTCCTCCTCCTTGTCCTGGAAGCCCACCACATAAACCATCACGACCACTTCCTCCTCCTTGTCCTGGAAGCCCACCACATAAACCATTACGACCACTTCCTCCTCCTTATCCTGGAAGACCACCACATAAACCACCACGACAACCGCATATTTGACTACTACAAATATGTAAAAAATGAAGATTTAATGATCGTCAATGTTATTGGTACAGATTGTGCGTATATGGATGGAATATACATTAGATATGATAAAAAGCGATACTGACATTTTTTACTTTGGTCGGTATCGCTTTTATTAATAATTAACTTATCTGAATTTTATCACATAAAACATTTCCAAATATATATTAGTATATCATTAATATATTTTTTCAGTAATTTTCTACTTGCATCAAGTGTTTAATTATACAACTCTAATTACTACGGGAACACTATTGCGTCTATGTCAATAGAATTGTTTTCTAAATATAATAATAATTATTACATGTTGACTTTTACTAAAAAAGTTGTTTTTGCAGGTTGTTTATATCTCTTCAATAGTAAAATTTCTTTTTTTACAAATATCTCTAATTTCTGATTCTTCAGATGGACTAACTATTTTTCTTATATGAATTCCTTCATGAGTACTTTCATTTTCAACTATTTTAATAATATAATTATTTGATTTTTTAGGCATTTCTAATATGTATCTTGAGTAATTTATTTTTCCCAAAATGTTATAAATAAATTGGTTTTTATCATTTTCACATTTTATATATATGTTTATATGTAAGCGCATATGATCTTCTTGTATTTTGAAACATTTTGTAAGGTAAGCTAGATGTGTTATGTAAATTTTTTTATTAGTAAATTCTCCTGATTTTACTACTAAGAATAAAAATTTATAATAATGATTTCTACTGTTAGAATCATTCTCATGGAATGCATCTACGTATATACTTGAATCAAATTTGTCTGATTCATTTTTTTCATTAAAAATCTTTGTTTGATTTTGAACTAAAGGTTGTGCGTAAAAATCTTTAATTAAATTTTTGTTTAAAACATTTTTATTACTTTTTATATCGTCGTTGCCTAGATTATAATTAACTCTTGATTGTTCACAGCTCAGCATTAATGTTAGTGTGATCAATAGTTGTATTGCACTAATTATATATGTAATATATTTGTACACTTTATAACGTTAAATGTAATTTTTTTTTTTAACTAAAGCATTGTATATTTAAATTGTGTTGTACTTTATTACAGTAATGATTTTAAATTTTATAGTATGTCATGAGTAAAAAAATTATATTTTTATTACTATCGTTTGTGTGTGCTTGTGTACAAATGCCAGATAGTAATCGTAAAAAATCTGCTTCAATAGGTATTCCTGATTCAAAAAAAGAATTTATATCAACTTATTCTTCAAATAATTTTTCGAATAATATATATTCCAAGAAAGAAAGGCGAACTGGTCTTATAATTAATGATGATGAAGAATTGGCATTCTATCGTATAGCTATTCTTGAACCTGGATTTAGACCATTATTAACAGGTATGGCTTATCATTGTTACCCTTGTATTGGTAAAACAAGTATATTCTATGTAAAACATTTAAAACAGTTAATATCATGCTTTAACATCTTCTATAATCATAGAAGATCCATATCTTGTGATAAGCTAACGAAGTATAAGTTTTTTATTGATTTAGCTATGCCACCAGTTTTACCTTTTGGTCCTATATTTCCTAATAATTTAAAATTAAATACTAATTATGTTAAATTTTTGCGAAAAAATGAAGTAACTGGTTTTCTTAGGGATCATCCAAATACTGTTCAAATGCATGAGGAGAAGGCAAAATCTTGTAAGTTTTACCTTGTTGTATAAAAGCTTAATTTGACAATATAGTAGTTGATTTCATACATCATTTTGATTTGTAGAGATTCAAAATGGCTATGAGGACATGGTAATTTTGTATATTAAGTGTAAATCATTATAATGATTTACACTTTTATTATTTGAAAATCAATATTTTACTTGAAATATAATATTGCAAGTTCTATAGTTAATCACTTTCTTCATCATCTTCATCATCTTCATCATCTTCATCATCTTCATCATCTTCATCCATGTATTCATTATCCTCCTCATCTTCTTCTATCTCATTGTTAAATTCAACTGTTTTTTCGTCTAAAGACCATGAACGATTTTCATCGTCTAAATCTTCCCATTCTTTTGGAATTTTTCTTTCTATCATGATTATAAGTTTTGCTAATTAATAATTATTTAAACAAGTAATTGATAATGTTAATAAAAATTTCTCATTTTTCTCACTAACGTTTCGTTTTAATCTATTACAAATCATGAATTGTTTTTCTATAAGAAAAAATTTTTTAGCTTGATTGAAAAAATTGCTTTACTAACTAGCAAAACTTTTGACAGAATGCAAATAAACTTTTTTATGAATTAAAAACAAAAATGATTGATACATTAATACAGTGAGAAAAATGTCTTACTATACTTAATCAAGTAAAAACAGTTATTATTTATACCATATATAATAGGTTTATTATATATGGTACATTTTGCAACGGAGTACTATTGTGGTCATAGGGTATAGTAACGTTACAGTTTATCTCACATACTAGTGACAATATATTTTGCAAAATGTGTTATACTTACTACTATATAAGTATCGTCAATACAAATACACATATCAACAACTATACTATGTGTGTCATCATGTTTAAATGAAAGAACAGAAAATTAAATTTTGATAATACTAAAAGATATATATGCTTTCTTCGCTTAAGGTGTGATATCGCTAGATTAAAGTCAATGAATGTCTTGAACACTATCGTATATTTTAATACACTCTGTATGCTCTTAATCCATAAAGTAACCGTAATCTGTAGCACATTAAACTACGGATTATCATCAGAATAAACCACAGAAATAACATTATGATAACAATATAATCTTAACACATACTGATACCAAGTAATACTTAATATATTACTAAATAGTTTAAATAATTCCTGTTTCAGGATGTTCTTTCAAGTACTCTTCAGCTTCATTCTTATCAAACAGCGTTACTTTATCACGGTTTAGATGTATATAACTACATGTAATTAAAGATAAACTCCTATTATCGATATCGGAATCTTCAGGTAATACACTGCAATATCTCGACGTACAGAAAGCAGTATCTTTTTTATAAGAAAATATATCTACTATACAGTCGTACAATTTACTTGTTGGCTTCCAACTCCATATATGTAATGTGTATATCTCTTTTTTGTCTTTGTCCACATCATACGCGTACTTAGTAAGTCTAGTTGCTACTTCGTTAGAGATTAGCAGTCGTTTATAATTAGCATTATGTGTTCTGCCTTCAAGGATATCATTCTCTTCTATACTATAACCATTAAACTTTCCACTTGTACGTATTTTTTTATAGTTTTCTACATCCGATTTGTTTGTAGGCATTTCTGATGCTGTACAGCCTGCTAAGGCTATCAATGCTAGTAATAAAATATTTTTCATATTTTTTATATTTTATAAATATAAAAAGTTAGTATTTAAAATGTGTATTTAAAAATGTGTATTTAAAAGGGTAGTGTTCATCAATAAAGGCTATTATCTCTTTCTCATGAGCATAGTTAAACTCAAAATCCTCGCCATAGTGTTTCTTTATATTGTTAATCATTCTTTTATATCCATCAGTATTTGGTGCATATACTGTTTCTCTCAATCTCCTTCTTATATGCTTAGCGCAAATACACTTTGGAGAATGATCCCAAATGTACTTATCAATATAGGTTATCATCTCTTCTTCATGAGCATAGTTAATCTCATAATATGTGCCATATGATGCCCTCAGAAAGTCCGTTAATGTTTTAAAATCATAACTATTTATTGAAAGAAATGCTTCATTAACTTTACCCATCACATTCCGAGCACAATTAGCCTTTTTCTTAACTTCACAAATGTACTTATCAATATAGGTTATCATCTCTTCCTCATGAGCATAGTTAATCTCAAAATATTTGCCATATGATCTCTTCAGAGATTCTATCATTTCTTTATAATCATAACTATTTATTGAAGATAATGCTTCATTCAATTTACTTCTTACATGCTTAGAGCAATTAACCTTTTTTTTAAATTCCCAATTTTGTTGAATATTTGAGGATTCCTTTTTAGACTTTTCTTGATCATCATCCTTCGGGAAACCTTTACCATAAGCCATTGTTGATACGGCTAATAAAGCTAGTAATATATTTTTTTTCATGCTTTTAATATTTTTGTTTCAGGATGTTCTTTTAAATATGTATATGCTTCTTTCTTATCTAATAACGTCACTGCAAGACAACTAATATGTAATTTGTTGCAATGATATTCATTACGTTCTGAGTTATATTTATCCCAGTATGAAGGGAACATAATACTCCATACAGACCCTTGGTAAATTCCATTTGTACAGTATACTTCCTTAAGCTGTGAGTATAGGTTATCAATATTTTCTGGGTTCCATATGTGTATTGCATAACAACCACTATGCTTGCTCTTCCCACAATCATACGCGTACCGCGTCATTACCTCATTCTCTCCATCACTTATTAGTAACCTTTTATAGTTAGCACCTTTTGTTCGTCCTTCAATCAAGTCGTTAGCTTTAATTGAATATCCATTCATATGTCCTTTAGTCCTTATCTTCTCTTCCTCAATACCTTTATTCGAATAGGCATCATTAGGTAACTGCGATGAGGTACATCCTGCTAATGCTAGTAATGTACTCAATAGTATCTTTTTCATTGCATCAACAATTAATATAAACTTATTCATTTATTTCTTTTTACGTATTTATAGAGTCTATGACTAATCTTAACCTTATCCTCTCTCATATGTATCACATCTGGATGCTCCTTCTCATACTGTTCAACCTCGTCCTTCTTTAGCTTAATGATGAATTGGTTGTGTACATATATATAGTATGGCATTTCTGCTACCACTCCTACGAACCATGGTTGTATAGCACCTGCTACCCTGACAAGATCATGGTTATTAAACTCAACAAAGAACTGCGGTCTATGCTTATAATCCTGCTCCAAGTAATGTTCCTCACATGTGTTCATGCGTAGGTATAAGTGATTGATTGCCTGTACCAGTTTTTGCTTAGCTTTTAGGCCGAATATCACTATCGATGAGTTGTTTTGATGTTTTAATGGCTGCACTGAATAGGCGTAATGTGTCATTACTGGTCTAGCACCAGGTTCAATGAACACTAGTCTATAATAGTCATTATCATCCCATGTACAACCAAATACACATTCCGATTTAGAGATGTTAAAGCTGTATCCATTAAAATGGTCGTTTGGATTACGTAATCTGTATAGCTCTGGCTCCACACCTTTATGCGAAGGCAAATCAGTAGGTATGTTCTGTGTACACCCTGCAGCTAGCAAAGCTAGTAATATTAATGATATATTTTTTTTTATTGCATCAACACTAATAATAAACTTCTTCATTTATTTTTTTTTACGTATTTATAATATCTATAACTAATCTTCACCTGATCCTCATGCATATGTATCACCTCTGGGTGTTCCTTCTCATACTGTGCTACCTCATCCTTCTTTAGTTTAAGGAAGAATGTATCGTGTAAGTGTATATAATAAGGTAACTCATTCACTACCCCTACAAACCATGGCTGTATAGCGCCACATACCCTGCCAAGATCCTGGTTATTAAACTCAACAAAGCACATTGGTTGGCGCTTGATATTCTGTTCTAAGTACTGTTCATGACATGTGTTCATACGTAAGTATAAACGATTGATCTCCTGTACTAATCTCTGCTTAGCCTTTAGGCTAAAGATCGTCACTGATGAGATATGCTTTTTCCCCGATGGCTGTATTGCATAAGCATAGTGAGTCATCACTGGTCTACCTTTACCTGGTTCAAGGAACACTAGTCTATAGTAGTCATTATCATCCCATATACAACCAAAGACGCATTCCTTATTTCTAAAGCTATATCCATTAAAATGGTCATTCTTTCTATCATCTCCACGTTTAATCACTATATGATCTGGTTCCACACCTTTATGCGAAGGCAAATCAGTAGGCATGTTCTGTGTACACCCTGCAGCTAGCAAGGCTAGTAATATTAATGATATATTTTTTTTCATATTAACAATATTTAAATATGCCATAATTTCGGATGAGTCGATTCATACTCTTTAGCTTCCTTTTTATCTAAAAACGTCACTGCATTACTATTTATATATATGTTTGAGCAATGAAACCAATTTTCGTCTACGTTAGCCCAGTCCCAGTATGAAGGAAATATATTTCTCAATGCTTTCCCTTTGTTAATTCCACGGTTACCGTACATTTCCTTAAGAGGGCAGTATAGTTCATAAGTATAAAATATACTCCATATATGTAATGTACATATATCTTTGTTTTTAGAATGCTCATCACAATCATACGCCAACCTGGTAATTACCTCCTGATCTCCATCACTTATTAGTAAGCGCTTATAGTTAGCACCTTTTGTACGACCTTCCATAATCTCATCTTCAGATACTGAATATCCGTTCATATTTCCTTTTGTGCAAATATGGGTTTTTATATTCGACTTGTTTGTAGGCATCTCTGCTGTCGTACAACCAACTATGGCTAGCAATGTTAAGAATATAACCTTCTTCATACCTTTTTATTTTAAAAATAAATTACAATGTATAATAATTTTATTAAAAATTTTTATTAATAATTAAATCAAATCAGTTAAAATTTTTTTTTGCATAAATTTATAATTAAATACTCGAAAAACTTTCTGTATTTAGTTTACTGGATTTAAATATTTTATACTTATATTACTAATAAATAATCGTACAATTTTAGATTTTATATGCAAAAATTCAAAATTGTATATAAACTTAATACATTCAAAATAACACATATCTACGTATAAATTAATAGTTCTTACAAACTAACCTAGCTTACTACATACTTTTCGTTTTATAAAATCACATTTTTTTTATCTATTATTTTTATTATTAAAAATTTATTTTTTATGAAAAATAAAGAATATACATGGTTACATGGATATGTAATCCGTTCGAATTCAATTACTTCCCATACATCTGGATATAAAACTCATGAGTTGAACCCTGAACAACAACAAGGTAAAAAATTTCCACCTCCACCTCCTGCAAAAAAGAAAAAGATAAATATGGAAAAACAATACAAACGTGTGAAAAACATTGCAAATGTTTTCAGTTATATACATAAACACTACTTTGCATGCAAAAGTAATCCACATCATGCTATATTTTTAACTCTTACATATCCTTCATCAAACATTGATCTGAACAATTTAAAACGTAAACATTTAAATATATTTTGTCAGTTATTAAGAAGAAAAGAATCTATATATATCTGGAGAATGGAACCTCAAGAAAATGATCGACCGCATTATCATTTTGTCATATTGTCAAATGAACCATTTTATCGAGAAGAAATAAGAAATAAGTGGAATGATATAATACGTAAAGATGGATGTATCGATGCATATACAAAACAATTTTCAACACTTAGTTATGGAGCTTATGTTGGTTATAGAATTAGTCATGATCACAATAAAAGAACTTCAAAAGAGTATAAACAAGCATACCATTATGGTCGTAAAACCAATTGGACAAATCCAAATACTATCGATCTAGATTTGATAACAAAAGATCTAGACAAGAGATCAATTGTATCTTATATCACAAAATATGTTATTAAAAAAAATTATGCTGTTTTTGGTCATATATACGGCTCTTCTCGTGTACTTGCTAAGTGTAGTCAATATAAACTCATTTCTAATGATTCTCTTCTTTATAATGATTTTCAATTATCAGGAGATAAAAAGGATATATTTATAGAGGATTATCTAGGAAAACAAAAATTAGTAGCACAATATATATTCAGAGAAAAGGGGTTAACAGCTCCATTTGAAAAGCTGTTTGCTGTACATGTAGAAAAAAATCTTATCGAGCACGAGTTTAAATTTTTACCTAGGTACAGAGAATTACACAATGCTTCTTTGGCTAAAAAAGCTTATGGTGGTACTCAAGATTATTATAAGACAACACTTCCTAAGTATACAATAAAGCAAGAACTACGTAAAATGAAACCAATAGTACCTGATCCAATGCTAAGACATGTGTATGTAAAATCAATATATGAATTGGTTAAAGAAATAGACATATGGAGAGATAAAAATGAAATGTTTAAAAAAATACATCCACCTGTAAATTATCTTATTGACAGAACACATGATGAAAATGCTTTTAGTGAAATAATCCCTGAACGAATAATCAATGCTATTGGAAATAAATACATGCCTATTTTCATAAGTCTAAAGACATACAAGAAATCATATTACCCTGTATTAGCAGAGAAACAATTTACGAAACATTTTAGTGTATATTCTTATGTAAATTAAATAATTATGATAATTTACGTCACAATGTTTATTTATTTACATGTATATTGATGTTGTTATGTGATGTTTTGTTTAGTTCTGCTTTAGCAGTATACATATTCTCAAAAGTATCAACAGGAATATAATATTCAGTAGTAGTAGTAGTATAAATACCCTTTGTTAATATGCTAATAATCATATCAACAAGTGTTCTTTGCGTTTTTATAATATAATTTTTTCTATTACCAATAACATCACTAGCTATTTGTTTATTGCTTAAAGGTGCTAATCCATATATTAAGTAATGATTTTTTTTACAACCAATTCTAATTACAGGTTGTCCTTTTTCTATATTACCAACTTGATACTGTGATATAAAACAAGAATGAAAAAAGCATACTAATATAAACAACAAAACAAATTTTATATTTTTCATAATACTAATTATAAAATATTTTTATAGAAAATTTAAAAAATTATAATTCAATTTATTATTCGTTTATATATATCAATTTTATTTTTTTTTGCTTTTTTTTTCAAATAATCCTTACTATACAATCTGATAGCGTATCCAAACTTTTCTCTAAAGTTCAAACTTTTTATTACTATTTTCTCCCAGTTTTTTTTTAACTGTTCTTGTATAAAATTTGTTCCTGACACTTGTTCGTGAATATTTTTACTTGTTTCTGTAAATGATTTTTGTTCTGATTTTTTTGATGTATAATCAGATATTGTTTCAGAAGTATAATTTACTTTATTCAATAATAATAATTGGTTTTGTTTTGTGTTATATTTTGTTTTTGATTCAACAAAAATAATAGATTGGTGTACTGATATATATTTTTCTATTTCATTTTTTATATGAATTTTTAATTTTTCATTATTCCCATCATATATGTGTGTCAAATTATTTAAGTATACAATTCCTCCATTCTTCATTACATATTCTATTCCGCTTTCTAATTCTTCTATAGATAATTTGATATGATTCTTTAAAAAATTACAAATACTATAATTTTCTTGATCATAATTATTTATTTCTTTATTCGTTGAAATAACTGGACTTAAAGAACCACTTTTATTCAATAAATTTTCCTTCCATTGCTTAATTTCTTTTTTTAAAAATTTAACAAAATATGTTTTAGAATTTTTAAATTTTTTAGCACATTCTGTTATAACAGGAGTAATGATTATTTTCCCTTGTGTTCTAGCTATACTAATATCTTGAATCAAATCATAATACTTTGTTTTTAAATCATTTTCAGTTAATCCGAAAGAAAAAAATGCATTAATTTCGTTTTGAATCAAAATTTTTGTCAAATCAATATTATTACTAATATTCTTATAAGACGATTTTTTATATCTACTATTTGAATAGTAAACAGGAATAAAAGTTATCCCAACTACTTTTTTTCTTCCCTTTTGTTTTCTATTCTGCTCATATTCTAACTTATAATTAAAGCTATATGGAGATTTTGAATCTAATTCTTTTTTTGCTGGATCTATTACATAATGGATAAGAGGACTTACATATTTATATTTATCTTTTAATTGTAATAAAATCTTTAAAGTTTCAACACTGTATGTTAAATTATTTTTTTTGTTAAAAAATAATTCATAAAAACGCATGGAATATATACTCTTAAGAGACATAGCAACTTCCAACTCACATCTTCTATATCCCTTTGCAAAATCTAATAAAGCACTATATATCTCTTTATGTAACTGAAGTTGAACAATTCCACAACTAATTATTTCTGGCTTTACTATCAATGTAAATGCTTTCCATGTTTTGTTATCTTTTTTAACAAATATTTTTTTACTCAATAATGAATCAAGTGCTTTTTTTGTTCTAGTATAGTTATCATATTTTTTACCAACTAGTAATAAAGAAATGGGCAAAGTGATTTTGATATCTCCATAAAAATCATTTTTAATTGAAAAATTCTTATCCAACTTTTTACCATCAAAAAAAGATTGGAAACATTTTATTATGTTAAGTATAATATATTTTTCATATACCGAAAAATCGTACCCTGCAGCAGTAATGATATAAGATTGGACAATTTCATTTATAAATTGATCTGTTTCTTTTTTTTCTTTCAAAGAAATTTGATTTATTTCTTTTTTTACTAAACTCATACAATAAATTTTACAAAAAAACTCTTTAAATTATTGTTAGTCACACTTCTATCTTTTTAAAAAAAAAAGTTAGTCACACTTCTATCTTTTTAAAAAAAAAAGTTAGTCACACTTCTATCTTTTTAAAAAAAAAAAGTTAGTCACACTTCTATCTTTTTAAAAAAAAAAGTTAGTCACACTTCTATCTTTTTAAAAAAAAAAGTTAGTCACACTTCTATCTTTTTAAAAAAAAAAGTTAGTCACACTTCTATCTTTTTAAAAAAAAAAGTTAGTCACATACAACATTATAAATCAATTATTTACAATAAATTATTTAAAGTTAAAATTTAAACAATTACAAGTATTTATTGACATATTTTCATGATGAGTTTTATTTTGTGATATTTAAATCACAACCATTTTTATGAATTGATAATTTTTTACAAAAAAAGGGCCGTCTCACATATATCCTATGGAGACGGCCCTTTTAGATTTAAAATAACAAATTATTTTACTTAAATATTATAATCTGCATTAGTATATATAAGCAATGTGTTATTTCTTATTTGCTTGATTTAAAAAATTAATTTTAACGTCTTGTCTATAAAATACATAAAAATTTTTCATTTTATTTTCAGAGGCATGACGATGTGATAATTTAGAATATGTTTTAACAACATTAACATTGTTAGATTTAAACCAATCTAAATCAGAATTTTTATCGCAACAACTAACTAATGTAATAGCTCTCTTACCATCTATAATACGGTCAGTAATATTCTTCTTAGAGATACAGAACTTATGGTCTTCTAAATTAACCCATTGGCCATCCTGATTTCTAAACGAAATAAAAAAACAAGCTCCATGATGGTGGTGTCTATGACGTGGTGCCTCTGGTAAGTCAATTGGTATTTTTGAAATACCTCCTTCTTTTTTTGTGCACTCATCACAACCAGACGCTACATCTGTGTTGTTGTTGGTTTTACAATTTGAATGGTGTTTAGACATTCCTGTCCCAATAAACAACGCCGCAGTAGCAACTAACACTGCTGTAATTTTGTTCATGATTTTTTAATTTTAAATTTAATTTTTAGTACACTTACACTATACGGGATCAATTTAATACAATTTTTGTAAAATCTTTCACTAAAAATATTCTTGATTTAAATTTTTCTAAGTCTATTTGGTCACTTAAAATTTTCATATTAAAATTATCTATTATTTATTCTACAATTATTGTATTTAATCTAATGAATTCTTTCCAATAATTTCTGTTTTTGGATGTTCCTTCATCCATCGATTATAATCATCTTTAGTCAAAAGACGTATTCTCGCATCTGGATTAATATATATTTCTTTACTCATTTCAAACCATTTTCGTAGATCCTCTTTTAATATATCACCATTATTCAACTCTTTTCTAAGAGTTTCAATTATTAAATTTGTTTCTGAGACACCTGTGTATAGTGATATAATAGTACAACTTTTTTTCTTACCATTAACAGTTATTTCTCCTGCTTTATCAAATGAATGTGCATGCTTAGTCACAAGATATCCTCCATCTTTCTTAAAGATTAACAATTTATAATAATCTTTATACCTTCCAAGTGTACGTTCAAAAAGATTGTAACCATTAAGTATATCTGGAGATGGGTTGCAATTTTCTACTAAATTTTTAAATAGATTTATTTTTTTATTCTTTTTGTTCCTAGGTAAATCATAATAATAGTTGTATTCAGTACAGCTAAATAATAATACAACTATTATTGTTGATATAATATTCAGTATAGATATTCGATTTTTCATATGTTTAATATATTTAATTCTGAATTTCATGTTCACTCACTGAATTAAGAACCTCAATGTAATACAAAATATTATTAGTTAGCATAAACTATATAAAATATAATTCAAGTTTCAACTGTCATTAATAATAAAAGCTAATCCGATGAACAAATTAGCTTTATTTTTTTACTAAAGTATTTTTTAAATTTTAATCAATTATGTGATTTCAATTTAGTTGGAGCCATACTATAAACAATATCTTTTGTATTAAATTTGTAAAAACATTCTGCAGTAGGTCCTGAATTGTCATAACGAACGTCCAATATATTTATTTTGTTTTCCTTAAACCATTTTTCATCATACAAAAAATACTTTGCATCGCAACCTAATTCCATCGTTTCTACTTTTTCTCCATTTTTGATATTTAATGTAACAAGTCTGTATTCAATAAAAAATTTGTGTTTTGTGAATGGAATTGCATTACCTCCATTCGCAGAAACAAAAGCCACAGGAATTTCTACTTTTATGCTTGGCTTTACAATTAAAGCATTATCTGACTTTGATTGTAAATCATCATTTTTTTCTAATTGATCATGATCAGTACATTTATTTTCTTCAGATGATTTTGTTGATGACTCAGATGAATCGTTTAGATAATTTCCTCCATTTTTTTCTTCTGTTGGATTACTACACTGATTGTCTTGACAATTTATTTTATCTTTCATTTTATGCTGCTTATTCTTTTCATAAGCAGTAGCATCATCGCAACTAATACAACAAATAAAAAACAAACAAGAAGTAAATACAATACATGATAACTTTTTCATATTCTTATAAATATTTCAAATTTTAATAAAAATCAAACTATGATATATCATAAATAAAAAACCAACTCAATAATTGAGTTGGTTTTCAAAAAATTAAACTACATAATAAATCTTAGTTAATAGCTTGTCTAAGCTTATTATTTTCATTGTATGTATATACATCTTCTCGATCAAATGTATAAAATCCATATTTTTTATTATCACTATAAGATTCATTATATACATTAATACCTTCAGATTTTAGTCTATCTCTGATTTCAAATGTATTTGTTATTTTTGTACCAAGTGTTATTAGTCTATGTGACTTTTTAGTAGCTTCTTCATCTGGTATCAAAACTCCTGGATTATCTTTTTTGTATATGATACCTCTGCTATCTACATAAGCGTCAAACACTTTATCAATAAAGAATTTTTGATCTTTATAAACAAAATCGAAGTCTTTACTTTCGACTTCGTCTTTACCATCTTTGTCTTTTGTTGGAATTAATTTATGTCCCTTGAATACAAAAGTAAAGAATTTTTTTGATGATACTTTGTCTCCCTTATCTGAATCATCACCACCTTTTGGTACTTCTGGAAGTCCAGGATTTTTACTATTTGGGTCTTCAACTGAACCATTGTTACCATTATCAGCAACATCTTTGTCTTTAGTTGAATCATGACAACCAAACATTGCAAGCGACAACAACAAACTAAAGGCAGTTACTAGACCTTTGTTTTTCATTTTGTTTTTCATTTTGTTTTCAAAAAATTAACCGATTAATTTAAAAAATTGTGCCAAGATACAGAAAATTATTTTTTTTACAAATTTTTTAACATAAAAAACGACTCAAATTAAATTTTAGATAGGATTTTTTGATTTTTAATGAAAAAATTTTTAGAATTAAAATCAATATTAACTCAATATTATTACAATTGTATAAATCTTAAATCAATGTATAAATTCAATTGGAATTCTGTAATTTCTTCTACATTTTTTTATATCATCATGAATATAAGTTATCTCAAATCTGTACGTTGCTGTATTGAAAAGAATATTCTCTAAGTGAGATACCGCCTGATTACTCATATTCATACTCACATCAAGCACATTTTTTATTCTATCTCCAAATATCAATGTTATTTTTTTTCTATTTGGAGGGTCATTTCTTCCCCATTCAAATACTTTGTCAACTGCATGAATACGTCCAACTTTCCCATCATTAAATTTAAGTGTGTATGTATCAAGAACTTCACATTTTCTTTGTGTTATTTCTATTGTCTTATCTTTTAAATCTTTTAATACTTCGTAAGGATAATTCAATCCATTAATACAACATTGAAAAAGTGTTGCCACAAATACTAGAAATGATATTTTTTTCATTAAAAATTTATTTAACTAAAAATAATTTTAGTCTTTTACGTTAATGATTACTGCATTACTTTTCATGTAATTAACATAAATCATTGATTTTCTATTCCTCTCTTTAAATGTTTCCTAATTTTTTCATCATCTATTTTTCCACTATTATTATCATTATAAGCACGTACTAATTCATTCAAATAAGCTTCACTTCCTCTTTCTATTACATAATTCATTGTTTTTTCTAATTCTATTCCAGATAAAATCAAATGGTTTTTCAAAAAACTATACACACTAGCTTTTTCTTTATCATATACATTTCTATCATTTTCGTTAGTTGATTGTTTTTCTAGTAATCCTTCTTTCCAATTTTTTATCTCCTTCATTAAAGATTTTATCAAATAAGTCTTTGGATTTTTAGCTTTTTTAGAGTATTCAATAATAGATGAAGTTATTACTATCTTCCCTTGTTTCCTTGCTTTATCTATATCTAAAATTAAATCATAGTATCTCGTTTTTAGCTCTTGTTCACTAAATCCTAGTAATATAAAAATTTCCTTCTCTTCATGAATTAATATATTTGATAAGTTATTATTCCTACATTTATCATTGTGATCTAGTATTCCGTTTCTGTTTTTCAAATTATAAATTGGTACAAATGTTATTCCAACTATCTTTTTCCTCCCTTTTTTGTTTCTATCCTTTTCATATTCTAACTGATAATTAAAGCTATATGGAGCTTTTAGATCTAATTCTTTTTTTGCTGAATTAACAACATAAGAAATAAAATGTCTTGGATTTTTATATTTATCTTCCAATTGAAATATATTTCTTAGCTTTTCTATGCTGTATTCCAATTGTTTTTTTTGACCAGAAATCAATTCATAAAAACGCATAGAGTATACACTTTTAAAAGCCATTGCTGTTTCTAATTCGTATTTTCTAAATCCTTTTGAAAAGTCTAATAAAGCTTTATATATCTCTGGATGTAGACGAAATTCAATAACACCACGTTTATCTATCTCTGGTCTTTCTATAAATGAAAACGCTTTCCATATTTTATCATCATTATCATTCATATTATTGTTAATAATTATTTTTTTATCCAATAAAGAAACCAAAGCTTTTTTTATTCTACTATAATGATCATCATTATTTACCAATAAAGAAGAAATAGGCAACACAATATCTACATCTCCATTTAATTTTTCATTTATTGAAAACCATTTATTCAATTTTTTACCTTGTAACTGATATTGAAAGCATTCGATGATTCTGTATAATATACGTTTTTCGTATATAGAAAAATCATATTTGGCCACTGTGAGTATATAAGATTGGATTATATCTTTCTTATCATTTGTTTTGTTTTTGACAACTATACTTTTTACTAATTCTTTTTTTACTAATCTATTTTTAGTATTATTTTGACTAATTTTATTCTGATTAGCACGCTTTTTATTATCATCAATATAAACTGAATTATTTTCGATATTTGGTTTTTCCAAAATTTTATTCATCGTTTTTTGTTTAAATATTTGTAAATATAGACAATCTTTCCCAGCGGCCTATTTCTTACTTTTTAATCTTTCCCAGCGGCCTATTTCTTACTTTTTAATCTTTCCCAGCGGCCTATTTCTTACTTTTTAATCTTTCCCAGCGGCCTATTTCTTACTTTTTATAAAATATTTTTAGTCATAACTACATATAAACTAATTAGTTACACAAGTACTTTTCCAAAGTGATAAGTATTAGATTAATAAGTATTAGATTAATAAGTATTATCAATAACAAGTATTCTATGATAATCCTTATATATAAAAAAAAAAAATTGTTAACAACACTTTTTAAACAATTACATCATTGTAAAATACAAAATCATGATTTTTGTTAAAAACAATTGATTTACTTTTTGCCATCTTTAAATAAAGTTCATCTTTTATTCACTAATTTTTATCTTCATTTTTTGAATTGTATGTTGGTTTTAAAATTATTTTTGTCAATTCTTTTTCTTCTTTTAGTATATAGTCAAAGCTATATGGAGCTTTTAGATCTAATTCTTTTTTTGCTGGATCTATAACATTAATAATGAAATCTTTTTCTATATGATATTTATCTTCTAATCCAAACATATATTTCAAATCTTTTATTTTATATGTTAGTTGTTTTTTCTGTTTAGAAACCAGTGCGTATAAACGCATAGTATACACATCACTTAAATTCATCATTGTTTCAAGTTTATATTTTCTAAATCCTTTTGAAAAATTTAATAAAGCGCTGTATAATTTTTCATGAAGACGAAATGATATAACATTGTTATCTTTATCTACTTTTGGAAGTACTATTACAGATGGTATTTTCATCCATCTATTGTTATGTAAGTATTCAATTTTGTTACTTAGTAAATTAAGTAGTGCAGTTTTTAACAGATAATAATTTTCATCGTCATTCTTATCTTGTATAATTGTAGCCTTTAGAGGGAAAGTAATTATTACGTCACATGAGAATTCAGGATCAATTTTAAAATTTTCATCTAATTTTTGTCCATTCATTAAGTATTGGAAGCAAGATATAATTCTGTATAGGACTCGCTGCTCATCTGTAGAAAAATCATATCTTGCGGAGGATAGTATATAAGATTGAACTATACATCTATTTTCTATTTCATTTTCTTTAAATTTTATTTTTAAAGTAACATATTTTTTCATTGTTCCAATGTAAGCTCTAGTTACCACAACATTGCCTTTATCTTCATTTTCGCATATCTCATATGAAACATCTTTATTTTTTTTACATGATTGTATTGTTGTATCTATCAT
>AP017915.1 GCA_002091395.1 Candidatus Azobacteroides pseudotrichonymphae | reverse complement strand
ATTTGTATTCTTTTTATTTGTATTCAAAATATTAAACTATAAAATTCATAAATTAATAAAAAACAATACTTAAATTTTATTAAAAAATCCATTAAAAATGTTTCTTTTTTATTAAAAAATCCATTAAAAATGTTTCTTTTTTATTAAAAAATCCATTAAAAATGTTTCTTTTTTATTAAAAAATCCATTAAAAATGTTTCTTTTTTATTAAAAAATCCATGTACAACCATATATTAATCAATCGATTATACGTGCAATTTTCAATTGTGATAAGCATTAATTGAATCTTACTTATTTGAAATCATAAATTTTTTAATAAGCTATTGATGATAAGCATTCTAAAAATAAGTATACATTCAGTCAGTATAAATACTATGTTATAGTTACAATACGAGATTTATTACTTAGATTACAGTTTTAATTATTATAAACTTTACAAATGCTATAATTGTACTATTTAAAATTTTTGCGTTAAAATTTTAAAATCAACTTTCCAGTGTGACTCATCTTAGTTTTGCATTAAATTTTTTAGTACATTCGTGCGATATGCAATTGAATCATATAAAAAATATAATTGGATTAATAGGAGTATATACAGTCATGTATTCATGCAATAATGAAATGAAATTAGTAAATACAAAAAATAGTGGTATCAAGCATCAGTTTTGCGATGAGATATGTGATGGTGATTGTGGTGGAATATATACTCCTGGAAAGAATGAAAATGAAAATTACAGAAGATTATATATCAGATGTAAAGATAAACGTGTTATGACTAATAGGATGTTTGATACAAAACGGAAATGTAATGATATTGAGGTGTATTTTGGATGGGAATGTGACAAAAATAAATACTCAAAATTATTCAAATGTCTTGGTATATATAAATCATCATATCATGCTAAAAAAGATTGGATTAATGAATACGATGTAATTGTAATTGATGGGAGAAATACAAAGTTATTAAAATTGAATGAAAGTCATGGGTTAATAATGTCAAATTTGGCTATACTTGAAAGTCGTAAGTTACGAATAGCAAACGATGAGATAGAAAAGAAGACAAACGGAGAACTTGAAATGAGAGATTATACAGATACAGATAGAATACAAGAGATACAATACTGATACACGGGGCAGTATAACATACTGCAACAATGTGCAATACTTCAAAAACAAGAGCAAAATAATAATAATAATAATAATAATAATAAAACTTATTATTTAATATTTAAATCCAATGTTTATGATTGTGTTATTTGTTCTTATGTTTGTGTAGTATACGTTGTTTCATACTTACTTTTATTGCGAATGTCAAACTCATGAATGTAAAGAAAGTTATCACATTGATTTTTCTTTAAGTTTAGTTAATTTTTAAACAATTCGACTTATTGTCGATGCACAGCATCCAATTTTTTCTATCTTACGTCTACGCTGCTTAAGTTTGTTTTAACAAATGATGTTTTCCTATCACTTCTATGAAAGAATAGTTCTATTAGCTTGTGGTGGCAAAAAAGAATTTATATGAGTATATGTTAACTTTGCTTTTTTATCTGAAAAAATATAATTGAATTGATGCATCAATAAAAATACCAAATGAAATAAAACTCTAATCAAAAATACTTATACATAGAATTAAATATTCACTGTGGTTAACTATAATAAATAAAGATAGTTTGTTTTGGCACTTACAGATTTATCACATTTCGTTAAGTCTTTTGTTATACATCTTTCAAATATCAATTAAGCTTTTAGCTTATTCTTTTACTTCAATTTTTATTTATTAATCAACTTTTTTATAGAAAATTACATTTCAAAAATGTGGTACTAAAATTATAATTAGTTATTTTTGTTTTTTTTGAAATTCATTTAAAATGTTTTTTACATTTTTTTTATATCCATATAGAGTTTCAGACTTTTTTTTAATGTTTTAACTCGAAAAACAAC
This sequence comes from Candidatus Azobacteroides pseudotrichonymphae, assembly GCA_002091395.1. Classification (GTDB taxonomy): domain Bacteria; phylum Bacteroidota; class Bacteroidia; order Bacteroidales; family Azobacteroidaceae; genus Azobacteroides; species Azobacteroides pseudotrichonymphae_A. Next base: position 24,865 of record AP017915.1, on the reverse strand, counting down.
GGTTTATAACTAGAAGTATTTATAACACTCAATTGAAATATATGTAATTACAAATTACGTTATTTTATTCATAGTTTTTATATCTGTCTGTAATACGAATTTTTGATGTGTCTCTAACAATTTTTATATACTGTAATGTCATTACAGTATATAAAAATTGTATTATTAAAGTTAAAACATTTCAATCATGCTTCAATTAAATTGATTCTTAGTTATTTAATATATCATATTATGTAAAATAAAATTCAAAGTATGATTACAATATTTGTTTATACCTATAGTACAATTATTTATTCATCAAGCATAATAGCATTTATATGTTGTTTCTTAAAAACTTCATATCCACCATGTGGTATTAATGTTACATATTCCTTTTTTAGAATTATTCTATGAAATTTTAAGTCATAATTATTACAGTCAACAAAAAATACATTGTCATTTAATTTATTATGAATATTAATTTTAAAAAATTTTATAAATGAATGTATTAACGATGCATGCTTTCTATTTGATTGTGTGTATAATACAATGTCTCCATTTTTATTATAACTATAATTATACCAGCATTTTGTTACACAGGTTTTATCTATAACTGTTATAGCTATTCTTACATAATTATAATTATTTGCATCAACATCAGGATCTGTTGTGTCATTTGTATCCAACATAATTTTTTTTTCATACATCTTAGGTATACTACACAAAATAGTAAGTGCAAAAATTATCACTTTTACTTTTTTCATTTCATATTAATTCTATTATAATTGTTTTTTAATTGATATGTAAAAACTATGTAATATTTTTAATCCATTTAATAATTTAAATATTCACATAAAAACATTGACAATATTAGTACTGAAAAATAATTTCATTTTTTCTGAAGTATGATTTAATTGTTAAATTAAAATCACATTATAAACATGTAATGTTTTCAACATAGATGAAATATCTGAAAAATTTGTTATTCAATTTGTTATAAAGTCATTATTATTAAAAATGTGTTGTACAACATAACATACATTATTTTAGTATTGTATAGCCACATTTACACTTGATAGTGTATATATTTTTTTTTGAAAAATTACTACGTAATTGATACGTATATTATCATAGTGTTCTGAACTTAATAATAGTGTACACAAAATTTATTTTATTAACTTTTTTCTTGAAAAGAAATTATATAATAGCATATGGAATTTTAAATTATTCCTACTCATAACAATAAGAAAATAAATCAATTTGTTAATTACATGAGAGCTTTGTTAGCATACTTAGGACTATTAATTATAGTTTCATGCACGAATGAAATAGTGTATCAATCACATGTATCACATGTGACAGAAATGAAAATAAAAAAGAGAAAAAATCGAATGAACGGGTATAATAGCAAATATAAAGTAGAAGGAAGGTACCAATGGGCTGGTGGTGGTGATTATTATCGAATAGTTATTGTTGCAGACAATAATCATTATTTTATAACTAAGCATTGTTTTGATTGTGAAAAACTTAAAAGTGATAGAATAAAGATTTATATATCTAGTGATATGTTGATTAGTAGTTTTCTTGATACACTAAAACACATATGTTTTATCCACGATCAGTCAAAAAGTAGTCGTAAGTATATCAGTCTATACCGCAGACATATTTTATTATGCACTAGATACGATTTAGATCCTACTTTTAATCCGTATGGTCACACTTGGTTAATATTATCAGGCAAATATATAAAAATTTTAACAGCAAATGAATGCAAATTATTTTTGACTGAGCATCCAGAAACAATAGTATTAAAATACATAAAACATATATGATGAATAATATAAAATTTTATAGGACATATTTCACAGATGAAATTAGATTATATAGAAATGAAGTAATTTTTTGATATAAATAAAATATATAATGAAATTCAACAAAATTTTATTTTTTGCATTGTTACTATTTGTAGGATGCAAAAAACAAGAAAAAAATGTTATAATTCCTGAATGGCCAGGTGATTCGACACAACAAAAAAAATCTACACATAGCGACAATGAAAATATTGGTAAAACTAAATAAATGCTTGTAATTTGTTTGTATGTAGTAATAACTATCGGATTACAAAATCAAGTTGTACATGAATTATATAATAATTTTATTTAGTATTTCTATTTTTTGATAAAATTGTATTGTGTTAATAGTATGTTACTAACAAATTTATGTTTAATGTTACACTGTATCAAGTGATTACAGTTATGTATTATTGACTACTAAATGTACTATTATAATCCACGAAGATTATAATTTATGTTGTTATTCACATCGTGTACATAAAATATAAAAACAAAAATTTATGAATTATATAATAGTGATACTAAATCAAGTACTAATATAAATTAAAACAAAAAATACTTTTTAAAAAGTTGCTATCATTAATAAATTAATAATGATATATTAATGATATTTTTCGTCAAAAGACACAAAAAATTAAAATATCATTGATTTTTTTCATTTTCTATTGATTTTTTTCTAAAAATTTTCAAATCCTTCTCTATTGAAATGGAAATCATTCTAGCACGTTGTCCAGCTGCTTTCACTCCTTTTTTTAGCTGAGACGTTGCATCTTTCTCAAAAGACGAAATATTTTCTTTTAACGTATTCAGTATTGTTTGCATATCATCAGAATTATAGTGATCTACTATACAAAGTAAGTGAGTTTTTAACTAATTAAACTCATGACATTTTTGATTTTTAGATATACAAATATTTAATCTAATTGCAAATATCTTAAATGTTTGTGTATCAATTTTTAATTTTTAACTTTAGAATACTTTGAAGTAGATAAAAAATAAAAAACAAAAAAAATGAATCACTTATTAAAGTGTTGCTTTAAATATTAACTAATTAAATAATTAAATATAATTAGTATTTTATTTTTTATTATGGTGTGTGCTGTTCATTTTTATTTGTTACTTATTATTTTACTTGAATTTTTAGTTGTTAACTAATTCTTTCACATAGAATTATGTTCTAGAGCAACAAAAAAATAAAGAAACGATATCATTATCAGGCGTGTAGAATTTGATTTTTTAGAGATATTATAAAATTTTTTATATCAAAAATAAAAGTAATTTTTTCAGAAAAATTTTATAGTAAAACTACTTTACTGTATCAATAAGTATATTTAAGTAAATAAGATTGATGGATTGATTTCAAATCAAATCCAAATTACTCTAATAACAATTGTTTTTAATATTTATTTTTAATCTTGATAATTTTATTATTTAGTACAAGAAATTTTTTTAGTTGATTTTAATTGCAGACTTACATATAAACTAATATTAACATTTAATTTTTAGCATACTTGCAGCAATAACAAAAGAACAGATCGCTTATTTAAACATTAATTAATACTTATCAAAATAGTTTATTTTGATTCTATGTATTAAGATAAGTACATCTATTCCGTATTTATACTTAACATGGTTACATGTTTATTCTATAAAAATGTATGCAAACAACAAAATACACAAGTATATTAAATTTTTAGTAATTCAATTAATCAATGTGTACATATCAAAATAGAATTAATTCAATAAATAATACAAAATTTTACTTGTGCTAATCATAAATTATATATGTGTAAAGTAATTAGTACAAAATACTGAGCAAATTAATTTATCAAAAACTACTATTAATTGCTAGTACAAATTTGTTTCTATAGATATAAATACGATGTTTATTTCACAAAATTTGAAAGTATACACGTTGTACACAGATTTTGTCATATTAGCAATATTAGATATTCATCGTACAAATTTTATTAAACACAAATAAAATACTGCTCGACGACAAACATTTTAAATGTTTGTCGTCGAATTAGTATACACACAACATATGGCACAATATTTTCTAAGTAGATAGTTATTATTATATATATTGTTAATAGACTAATAATTGTTTATATATTATTCTGTCACAATGCGTAACACATGAGTATTCGCAATGAATATAAATTTCATGTATTTAAATATAAACGCCAATAATTAATTAAGTATGTATAATTGAAAAAATTATACATACTTATATCCATCATATATTTTACTAATATCAATAGTTTCTTCGCATAAATATACCGCATTATTATACTTAGAAAAAAACTTTTTACATTTGTATTTCGTTAACATTTTAACATCTGTTGGATCTATTATGATATGATGATTGACAAAATCACGTATGTTATACGCTACAACAATAGTAGAAAAATTTTCTTTTAAAAAATTTTTCAATCCATGTAATAGTTTTAATGCATCTATGATATCATATATATGCAAATCAATCATATCATCCTTTATTTCATATGAATAAGCATATGAAGTAACACAGGGAACACATCCTTTTTTTAGTATGGCTAATCTATAATAGCAATTCTTTTTAACCCAATATCCAGGCTTAACTTCACAGAAGTTGTACCCATTCATCTCATTTATTTTATATTTATAAGTTTTTACAGTAAGTGGTATATTTTGAAACTCTATAATATTACAAGCAGTAAAAACTATTAATATTAATAAACATTTTTTCATGAATTTACAATTCTAATTTGTATTAAACTCAAAATTAATGATATAATACAAAACTTAAAGTTAATACAGATATACATGTGTAACACAGACACTTACAGTAAGTATACAACTTACTGAAATAATTGTTTTAATGTACATAAATTAATTCTGTACAATTATTATTGAATTAATTAAATAATGAATCTTACTTATACTAATGCCATTAGTATAAGTAATTATTTTAATTGTTTAGTTACTTACATTCTTTGTTGTTATATAATACATACTTCATCCTTTATACTGTTAAATTAAAAAAGTTTTAACTGTAACACAAACACAACAAAAAATTAATACATACTTTACATATCGTTATTTATAATCTTGTATTTATAGAGAAAATATATAGTAAAACACTGTAGTAAATTTTCTTTATATGACTACTATTATAAATAAATAGTGGTTTTTATTAAACTTTTTTACATTTTTATTATGACATGTTAAATTTTTACATATGAAGAAAATAATATATTGAAATTCAATTTTTTTTTATAAATCCATAACTTCTAAATTGTGATACACTACATCTTCACCCTTTTTTATAAGTTTATCTGAATATGTACAGATTATTGGTGTAACAATATCATCAGGTCCTAAACATTTTCCATTACTATTGTACTCCCAAAGAAGCGACGTAATATTTACATTATATTTGCAATATTTTTTAAGTTCATTATAAAAATTTTTTTTATATTCTTCAGTAGGAAAATCTATGATATGATATTTATACTTGCAAAAGTATCCTTTCCAACCATAAAGTTCAAGTACACGGTATGCATATTTAGTAATTACAAAATGGCAACTTGCAAAAAGGTGACTATCAACACAATACATTAATCTATAAAACCCATCGCTGCGACCATTGCTGCCTCTAAGTAATACTCCATTAGGAATATTGCCTACTATATATTCTCCATGACCATACCCATGAAACTCTTCATAATATTCATCATTTTTTAATTTTGTATTTTTTAAATTAACAATTTCACATGACTTATGACCAACAATTGATATTTCATGACATGAAATAATCAAAATATTTATACTTATTATGACAATTATTAAATTTTTCATTTCTAAATTCATATAAACATATTGATTTATAATTTTGTAATCTAAATTAAAACAAAATAACATCTCAGTTGTTAAAACTGAAGTATTATATTCAAAATAACATCTCAGTTTTTTAATAAAATATTTTATTTTCTAATCATTAACAGAATTTGAAAAATTCTGTGTTTTTTATAAATGTTAATAATAAGATTTTAGATATATAATATAAATACTTTTAAGTGTAATAAAATTAAATTCATAATTGAATTATTAATAATCAATTAAAGTTAGTTTTTCAATTGAAAAACTAACTGATAAGTTTGACTGAAAAGTCAAACTGTCAATTATTTATGAGAAATAATCTTGAAAAGATAAAATTTGTTTGTACGTGACAGACAATGATTTATAGGAAGAAATCAATAAAATTTTATTAAATAATAATGGAGAAAGTGTTATTCACATCATATGTGATATGTACAAAAAAATATGATTTATCTGTGTATGAAAAACGTATTTTATAATCAATTGTAGAATTTTTCAGTAAGAAATTAATATGTGAAAATTAGATGAAAATTCCTGGAAAAATTCTCTGGTGTTTATGTGAAAGTTGCAATTTAGTCGTTTCTGTGTTTATTGTAGATAAAGATACTTCATTACCGCAAAATAATAGATACAGTTATTTCTATGCAAAAAAAGATAATACAATTTAAATGTAAAAAAACACGAATTACTGTTCAACATTATTGATTTATTCTAAAATGGTAGAGTGTTCTCATTATACAGTGTGTTATTTATATCATGTGGTTTATGAAGTTTTATTAGATTTGAATGATATAAAAAATATTAATTTAGAGATGGCAATGATTTTTAGAAGTATAGGTGCTATGTGTTTTTATGAGCTTTTTTATGGGTAAAAAACTTCTTTTAATTACAGAAAGAGAATTTAAAGCTAAATATTATGATTTAATTCAAGATATAAATTGATATAGAACGAATGTGAGCTAATCATTATAACTTCAGTTATTATAGAATATGCTAATAAAGAAAAAAAATCCAAGAGGTTATTTTTTAATATTTTTGTAAAAAATGTAAATGATTTTGGAAAAAACTTATAAATTAAATAATCCAATATTAGTACAGTTTTAGAAGATCAATTTGTTACTGATTATAGGAAAGAGAGATCTAGTATTCATAAGTTTTTTTTAAAATCATTTAAGTTTGTATGGAGAAAATTTAAAAAATGTCAAATTTTATTTGATGACTAAAGTAGGACGAGCATATTAGTTAGATAATTTTTTAGAAAATATGATTATAATAGCAATAGATGAAAAATTTATATATTATGGATTTATAACTCTAAGTTGCCAAATAAGACTATTACAGTAATAAAATTTAAAAAAAATGTAAAACATAAGAAACAAGAAAGTTCAGTATCGAAAATATTTGATGTTGTTAGATCAAAATCAATATTAGATTTACAAAAACAATTAAAGAAATGTTTGTAGAAATAGTAATGAAAAATCCAAAATTTATAGAAAAATAGAATGTATAAATAGATTGTATAGTGAAAATTATTTAAAGAAAAATTAATATATAGATGGCAGTCACTTAATTGAAAAGTTTGTTAAAGTACAATATTTATTTGATTTTTAATCAATGGTGCTTGAGCGGCATCAATTACTTTTTATATATACCACATAATAGTGTAATATATTTTTTTATAATGTTTGGAACAAAATTGACTTTAAGAAGTTGGTGTTAAACAGACTATAGTCTATATAATATATATGGTTTTGATTATACCTTGATTTACACTAATAATTAGTAAATAAAAATTATATACTTATATAATGTAATTTTTATACATTAACGTATAAAAATTGAACTTCAAATAAAAAATTTTATTGCGCATTTGGATAAGGTTTTATGAAAAACCTCTTATCTTGTAAGAGGTTGAATTATGTATTTCAACTTTTGTATTAATTCTAAAAATAAATGTACCATGGGATGTATTAGAAAAGACAAATGTGAAGAAAAAGACAAAGGTTGTTCAGGCAACTGATTAATCGATCAAAAATTTTCACGAGAAAAAAGTGACATGCAACTAAGTAACATGAATTGCTAATTCATGTTACTTAGTTAAAGTATTTATGTTGTTCTTAATATGTAAAAAATGTATATCATTGTCATTTAGCAATGAAAGGTTTATTGTTTATTTTGATTGCTGTTATTGGATGTACTGAAATTCAGTACAATCGAGATGAAATTAAAAAAAATACTGTACAAATAGTTAGACTAGAATCATATAATGATGGATTAAAAAGTGTAAAAAAAAAATATGATGGGTATACAATAGATGAGTGTGTTTATGGATTGTATTCACTAATACCTCATATTAATACACCACATTACAAATTAGTTTTTATTACAAAATCTTATGGAACGTGGGTAACAAAGTATGCTTATGAGCATAAGCCTATTGATAGTGAGGTTATCTCTAATACTAGAGGCAAGAAGTTTTTTTTCGTAAATATTAGGGATCAGAGTAAAACTCTTCAACTTGTGAATGAATTAAGAAAAATAATGTTAGATGAAATAAGTGTTTTTTTTCATTCAATACGTGGAGGATCTCGTCTATTGAACGAAGTTAATGTAGTTCATTTTTGTGTTAGCAACAGTTTTAAATATTTAACAAAATCAGAGTATGAACGGTGGATGGAAAGATATCCAAAAACAAAAATACTAAAATATTAATTATGAGCATACAGGACAGTGGTTAATACCGACAGATTATAGTAATAAAATTTGTTCAAATCAGCTTGTTGAACGAAATGGATATTCAAAACATGAGTGTGTAGAAGGATGTCTTTTTTTTTCAGATTTTTACTATAAAATAGTATTTATAACGAAAGAGCATGGAACATGGGTAACAAAGTATGCTTATTCAATTGGAGTAGGTAGTCATACTGATGTAAGTTATTCAGATGATAGAGAATTTGTAGAATATAGAATTATTAATACTAAAGATGAATACAGGGCACAGAGACTCATTGATTCATTAAATAAATATCTTGGGACAGAGGCAAGAAAGTACTATAATTATTATTTAGCAAAATCTATGGAATCATGTGAGCTTTACTTATATGAAGATATGCCAATACTATACCTAACTAAGAAAGAATATCTTAGTTATATGAACGAACATCCTGATGTCAAAATATTTTTGTCTTAGATTTACATAGTTATCAGTTATTTGTATAATATATTTGGTGTAAAATTTAGCAAATAATTAAGTTAATATGTATAGTTATATTGATTAATATTTCAGATTAAGGATATTAATTAGTAAAAAAATTTTGGTGAATATTGAGTATACTGATAAATAACAATAGTTTTAATTGAAAAATTGAATAAAGTATTTTTATTATGAATAAATCAATAATGAAATATTATTTAGATTGATTTTTTTTTGTAAAAATCACTTTTAAATAATGTTATAATCATAATTAGTAGTGATGTGTAATTTTATTATAATAAAATTAATAAAGTACTTATATAAGATAAATAGAAGTAAAAATAGTGTATTTAAATTTTTTTTATTTTTATTCATAATTATTTTATTTGGATGTGAGCATACAGGACAGTGGTTAATACCGACAGATTATAGTAATAAAATTTGTTCAAATCAGCTTGTTGAACGAAATGGATATTCAAAACATGAGTGTGTAGAAGGATGTCTTTTTTTTTCAGATTTTTACTATAAAATAGTATTTATAACGAAAGAGCATGGAACATGGGTAACAAAGTATGCTTATTCAATTGGAGTAGGTAGTCATACTGATGTAAGTTATTCAGATGATAGAGAATTTGTAGAATATAGAATTATTAATACTAAAGATGAATACAGGGCACAGAGACTCATTGATTCATTAAATAAATATCTTGGGACAGAGGCAAGAAAGTACTATAATTATTATTTAGCAAAATCTATGGAATCATGTGAGCTTTACTTATATGAAGATATGCCAATACTATACCTAACTAAGAAAGAATATCTTAGTTATATGAACGAACATCCTGATGTCAAAATATTTTTGTCTTAGATTTACATAGTTATCAGTTATTTGTATAATATATTTGGTGTAAAATTTAGCAAATAATTAAGTTAATATGTATAGTTATATTGATTAATATTTCAGATTAAGGATATTAATTAGTAAAAAAATTTTGGTGAATATTGAGTATACTGATAAATAACAATAGTTTTAATTGAAAAATTGAATAAAGTATTTTTATTATGAATAAATCAATAATGAAATATTATTTAGATTGATTTTTTTTTGTAAAAATCACTTTTAAATAATGTTATAATCATAATTAGTAGTGATGTGTAATTTTATTATAATAAAATTAATAAAGTACTTATATAAGATAAATAGAAGTAAAAATAGTGTATTTAAATTTTTTTTATTTTTATTCATAATTATTTTATTTGGATGTGAGCATACAGGACAGTGGTTAATACCGACAGATTATAGTAATAAAATTTGTTCAAATCAGCTTGTTGAACGAAATGGATATTCAAAACATGAGTGTGTAGAAGGAGCTTCTTTTGCACCAGATTTTTACTATAAAATAGTATTTATAACGAAAGAGCATGGAACATTGGTAACAAAGTATGCTTATTCAATGAAAATAGGTAGTCATATGTGTCGTAGTTGTATGGACCATTCTTATTTTATTCCATGTAGATGTATTTTTATACGTAGAGATGATCAATTAACAAATTTTATACGTGGGCTGCTGAAAATTTTAGAAACTGAATTTAATGATTATTATTATTATCACAGAAGATATAAAAATAATCCAAATGAGCTTTTATTATATGATCGAGCTAAAATAATATTATTTCTTAATAAAAAGGAATATGATGCATTTATTATAAATTATCGCGATATAAAAATATTAAATTTTTAAAAGTATAAAGAGATTTGTTTTTTGCGAAAAACAAGGTAATAACATACATGCATGAAATACTTTGGAATAAAAGTATATGCTAAATTATTCAATTTTGCTATTGAGTATATATTTATATCAAACGCTAATGTAATTTATATTAATATTTTGATTATACAAGTATATACATAATTATTATTTAATAATTACTTATTAAAGTACGTAGTCATATTTTGTTTGTGTATGTAGTATACTACTAGTTGAAATAGTATTATCTAGTTACGATTAAAAATTTTAATTAAAAAATTAATTTTTATTCTTCTAGAATTATAGTACGGTTTGCTTTTATCATTATTTATATCTGGTATTAAATGATGAAAAATAATTTTAAAAAAATTGAGTGATAGAAAGATTAGTTATTAAATGATATTTATTATTAATATAAAGTAAATTATACTTCTTATGAAAGTATAAAAAGTATATGATTAAAAATCAGTAACAAATTCAGAAAAAAAATAAGTATGTATGTCTACTAAATTTACATAGTAATAATTAGTCACGTATTGTCATGCTATATGTATGTTTTACAGTGTTATATTTATTTCATTAAATCATTTTTAATAATGTATTATTTAATAAATTGTTTAGTGTAAAAAATAAGTCATGTATATATTACATATTGATGAAAATATTTTAAACTATTAAATTTTTTAAGTAAAATATTTTTACACTAGTGTATTCACAAACAATTATTTCATTATTATTTATTTATAATTACATTATTTTTATGGTATTTGTATGATATAGTTATAGTCTTAAATTAAAAAATATGGGAAGTGTAGATAAAGATGAACAAAAATAAAATTAATAATAAATTATTATTATTACTATTATTAGTTATTGTTGTTAGTTGTGTTGAAGTTAATAATGATAAAAATATATATAAAAAATACAATACAGATTTTTCAATACAAAAAATAAAAATAATTCCTAATTATCAAACATATAACGGATATAAAGATTCAGAATGTGTCCATTCTAGAGCTATTAAATCTTCATACTATAAATTACTATTTACAACAAATCATCATGGAATATGGGTAACTAAGTATGCTTATGCATATTTTATTAATTCTTATGATATTTTGGGTGTTATATATAATCGCAGTTTTTTAGATCAAAAAAAATATTGTGCTATAGGAATTGAAAGTCCTGAAAAAACTAATAAATTAGTTAATGCAATGCGTTTTCATTTTTTAAATGAATTTAATGACTTCTGGTATTTCGTTTTAGGAGATCCGCGTTTTGATAACTTTTACTTAATTATTCCTATTCAGAAAAATTTTCAACGCTTAACAAAAAAAGAATATGATAATTGGATTAAACACCATTCAAATACTAGAATATTAGAAAATGAATGAAAGAAATATTCTTAATATTTCTTTTTGTAAACTTTTGGATTAGATGTAAACATATAAATACGTCTAAATATGAAATTAATATAAAAAATAAGAGGTAATTTATTACATGTATACGATATGTATGAATGTATACTTGTAGTTACTTTTCGTGGAAATTATTATTACAAAATGATCTTTTTGATAAAATATCATAAAATATTGGCAGTACAGTATATGTTATTGAACATCATTGACATAATGAATATGAATGTATTATTGGTCATTATGTTTTTTCAGACTATTATTTAATAATTTGCATTTATAACAAAAATAATAACATACTTGTTACAAACAAACTTATTCATAATCAATTAAGTTGTGCTGATATACACGAAAGTGTATTATGTAACTAACATACTTTACACAATGAGAATTGTTAAAACAAATACGTTTATAGATAAGTTACTAAAACATCTTGTAATAATTTTTTAATTTTTACATGTGTAACGCATAGAGCTATTGTAATATATAATAAGATCTATTTACTAGAATGCCTATATTAATCTTGAAAAGAGAATTTATAATTCTTTGTAAAGAATTATCATAAAACAAAAATCATGAATTGTTAAAAATTCAATTATGCTATAGTTATAGAAACAAGTTTGTTAATTTTTTTGTTTAAATGAACGGAAAAAAAATGTTATAACTTTAAAAAAACATTTCATTCGAAAGAGGATATATAAAAAAACAATGTAAAAAGTAATAACAACAATGCATACAGATGACCCATAAGTTATTTGATTGAAATAATAAGTAAAATATTGCATTTTGATATATGAAAAAATTTTTAATTTTATTTGTATACTCTATAATGACAATTTACTTTTTTTTTTGTGAAAAATCTAAATAATTTGGGATGTATTGTTCAAATGTTAAAACCATCATTAAATGATATACTAATTCCATTGCAATTAAATTAATTAGTAAATACCAAAAACAATTTCTTATTGAAATAAGAAATATCATCTTTTAATTATGTATTTATTATTTCAAATTTAAATCAGATACAGAAATTAAAGTTTTTGACAATGATAATCATACGTTAAAAAATGAAATTAATTCATAAATTTTTACTAAAAACTTACATAAGTTAAAATTTAAATAATTATTAATTAATAGTTAATGCAACCGATCGTATTAACAGATTGTGCATTACTAATAATTCTTTTGACTGCGAAGAAATAAAAGTATAATATAACTTTTACAATACATTTCTATTTGTAAAAATCTTCTTAACTCATATGAAAAGCATTACAATGTAAAATTGTAATTTAAAATGTTTAAAATTTTTATTACGATAATATAAATAATACATGTGTACTGTACATAAACTAAATTTTTATGATTTTTTTAATCTGAGTAAACACGTATATTTTTAACTATTCTGAGTTAAAAATTGAACAACAAGTGATTAAACTAATAATAACACTTAAGTAAGTTATTATTAATTATCTACATAGAGATTTGATAACTTTTACTGGTTTAACACTATGTTAGTAACTCTATAATTAGCTAATTAGTTAATTACTATTAACATTAGCATTAAATCATAATATTTGAATAAATTTGATTAAAAATTATTTAAACTATTTTTTGTACTTAGTATGTTTGATTGAATATCAATAACAACTCGTTTGTGAAAAAATTATTTATCATATTATTAGTGTTTTTGATTAGTTGTACTAGAATAGATCAATTACATGAAACTCAATTTGAAAATGCACATTGTAATAATGTTAATACTTTTAACGATAATAAAAACGCGTTGATTGATGATCCTAAAATGACTGGTACTGAAATAGTAAGAGGCAGAGTATTTACTAAAAAACATTCTTATTATAGATTAGTGTTTTTTACTGGATATAAACCTTATATGACAAAATTTCAGTATGATTGTAAAACACTATGTAATGGTGATGTAGAAGTATATATATGGTTCTTTAAATCAGCCTTAGCTTTAACAGACACATTAGCTATTAGATGTTATGTTGCATTGCGTGATGATCATTATGATATGTGTTATGATAATAGATATAGATATAGATGTTCTGATACGGCAGCATATTGTTATTATAGAGACGAACTTAAGAAAAAAGGAGTTATGTTTAATTTTGATGAAAATGTTTTTCAATGCCATAGGATAATATTTTCAGGAAACTATGTGAAAATGTTAACAGATAATGAATGCGAAGTTTTTTTATTAAAAAATAAAGAAACGATATCATTATCAGGCGTGTAGAATTTGATTTTTTCAGAGATATTATAAAATTTTTTATATCAAAAATAAAAGTAATTTTTTCAGAAAAATTTTATAGTAAAACTACTTTACTGTATCAATAAGTATATTTAAGTAAATAAGATTGATGGATTGATTTCAAATCAAATCCAAATTACTCTAATAACAATTGTTTTTAATATTTATTTTTAATCTTGATAATTTTATTATTTAGTACAAGAAATTTTTTTAGTTGATTTTAATTGCAAACTTATATATAAACTAATATTAACATCTAATTTTTAGCGTACTTGCAGCAATAATAAAAGAACAGTAAAGGATTATACATAAAAAAGAAATTAGATAAATAGATGCAATCTATTTATCTAATTTCTTTTTTATCAATTACATTTACAATTACTCCTGGTTTAAATTTAAATGAATGTATACGAACATTTTTACCAGATATTATTTTTGATTCACAATTTGAGGATAATATACTTTCATTTAACTCCTGATCCTTTAGCCAGCTTTTGAATTGTTGTGATAAACTAGTTGTTCCGTTAACTGGTATTTCATCATTAATCTCTACCGTCCAATAGCTGTTATTATTTATAACAAGGACAATTTGATCCATATAAGCTTTTCCGTTTATTACTACGTGTCCTAATTCATTCTTTCCATTACCTCCCATTGAATTATTTTCATCTTTTTTCAAAATGATTTTTTTTTTAGAAATAGATGATTTAGGTGGAGTATTGATCTGTTCACCTTGTGAAGGAGACTCATCAGAATTATTGGATTTAGTTGGTGAACTCTTAGGTTCAGCTGGTTTATATGCATTATCAAAATATGAATCACTTTCAGATTCACATGATGAAAATATTATCGTGAGAAAAAATATACCAAGTACAAAACTTTTTTTCATAGCTTAATGATTTTTATCAAAAGTAGTTAAAACTTCGTTAACAATCATAAATTGAATATGTTATTTGATTTAGTCATTATTCAGATTAAAATTATTTCACTATTTAATTTTTATTTCTACTAACTTTTTTTACAAAAAAGTTTTAATTACTATACTAAAATGAACAAATTAAAACTTGTATTGTATTATTAAGCAAATATGAACATATAATTATAGATATGTAGCAAAATTTATGTGGATTGACATATTTACGTATATTAGAACAGCAAAGCGATCTGTATAAAATAAATCGTTTGTTTAAACATTAATTAATATTTATCAAAATAGATTTTAGTTCCTAAACCAAAATTATTTTTCATTAAATAGTTTATTTTGATTCTATGTATTAGATAAATACATCTATTCCGTATTTATACTTAACATGGTTACATACTTATTCTATAAAAATATATGCAAACAACAAAATACACAAGTATATTAAATTTTTTACTTACACTTGGATCTAAGTATATTATATTATACTTATTAAAATAATAGAATTCAAAATTCTTAAAGAGTTAATAGTATAATCAAATTTTTATAAAAAACATCACACAGTGTACAAAAAATATATTAATCCATAACGTAATTCTAACAAGATTTACATTGTTTTATAATAAATTCAACCATACATGCTTTTTTTTTAAGCAAAAAGCCAAATCATTATTAATATGATCCACACATACGTATTCATAGTATCACTTAAATTATTTTATGAATAAATTTCAAATTTAACTGTCAATTATCTATAATTTTTATTTCAAATATTTTTTGTTTGTTTAACAAACAACTTAAAAAAGTTATACAAACTTGATTTTTACATTCGTAATATTATACAAATATTAAAACAAATATCCATTATAAATAACAATAATAATAATAATAAAGTTAGATTTTTTGAAAAAATATAGTACATATAAAATTTACTAAAAACATAATTTTTTGCCTAACCTATTATAGGTAATTCACTTTTTTAATCATATATCATTTGTATATATTACTTATTTGTTAAGTACATTGTTTTAATATGTAGGATTAGTCAGTAACTAAATTTTAGTTATGCTGTCAAAAATTCCAAATTATATAATTCAAGTTCGTAACTTATTAATTTATTCATTATAACTTAACAAGTTACGTAATCAATTTTTTAAATTGAACAATGTTTTTTAGACTTAACAAAGTATTTGATAAATCCAAACATAGTTTTAACAAATAAAATTAACACTACACTGTAGTAAGACTATATAATATTTTAACTTATTTCAAATTGAATTGAATTTTATTACGTAATTCCTCATAAATTTAGGAATAAATTACTTGACGGTTAAATAATATTAAATTTTTGATCTGTTTGTTATATTTCAGTTTACATTTACACCTTTAAAAGTAAATTACATCATAAGAAAATTTTATACAACTTTGTTGCTTTTATACTTAAAATATTTTTTCAAAAAATATAATTCACATTATTTCTCTCAATTTTCTATGAATACTCTACTTTCCTAAAGTGGTATTATCTTATCACTTATTTTTATCAATCTTAATATTATTATAGAGTTCAATAAAACTTGTATAGTCTCACAACTTTTTAGATATTTTATTCATTCTATACGATAGAAAAGTGAAATGTAGTAGTTAAGTAAATAATCGTAATAATTTTCACACATACTAGTGATACAAATAATCATGATATTGAATTATCAAAAATATTAAATCAAAATGGAACAAATACATTTTTTATATAAATTTTACTGAAAAAATTAAAAAAAATAAATACTACAAACTGATTCATAATATAAATTAAGCTAGAAAAAATCAAAATAATTATTACATATGCTATTATTAGCATACACTAAAAATCTAAAAAATTCTATGGCAAAAATAATTTCTTGAAAAAGAATCATCAAATAGACTTAATAAAATTATAAGAAACACCACAATTAAAATTGTATTTCCGAAACATAATAGAAAAAATGACAAACAACTCAAATAATACAATTATTAATTGAATTTGACACATGATCATATCACATCCCATACGGTTAAATTATTGCTAAGATTGTAATAATCATATAAGTATGAACTATACAGTCTCCGCAGTTTGCAGAACCTGATAATGGACCATGATATCTGTTTTTGCCATATTTTACAAATCTTCGGGTTACAAACTTCATGCAACTACTGTTAAAATACGTAGAATCAACCACGTATTAAATAATAGTAGTGATTCATATTTATAGAATTGTAAAATTTAGTTGAATATCTTATATATGTCACACTAAACTTGCTAGATACTGTATAAAGTCTCATTAAGTATAATGTCACATTAAAAATTTCTGTTAAAATTTACTTTATCACCGTTCTTAAATTAAAAATCTATATTCTTAACAAGATTATGCCTATTAGGCATAATAAAAAACAAACTTATTGCAAATAAGCTACTAAACTTAAAACAAGAGTGTATGTTAACATAACTGTAAAAATTGCATTAAATTTAGCATCGAAATTTGTTTTTTTTAATTTTAAAATAGATATAATATTACCAAGCACAATCAAAAATGACACACCAAATATAATAGCAACAAACAGATTATCTATACCAATTGTTTTCTCAAATAATTTTACAGGAATAAACAATAACAACACAACTAAAAAAACAACAAATGATTTAAAAAAAAAATCTTTATACTTACTACTATACTCAGAATTATCCTTAGATTTAAACATTAACAAAAAAGATGAAATTGTAGCGATAAAATCATATACAACGTTTATTACAAACGTACATGTTGTTATCAATGATAAACTAAAAACACTTACAATAATTAAATTATTATACAAATTGTTATATATACTTTCCATAAAGTATTAATTTATTTTTAATAAAATCTATATTCTAAATATTAAACCACAATTATGTAGTTGATATAATAAAACTGAATTAATACATATTATAATAAACAACAAAAATTCAAATACACATTTTTAGTTAACCCCAATTATACAAATAAACATAATAAAATTATCAACTTATGTTAATGTATTCAAGTAAAAACATTTGTGAAATAAAATCAGATGATTCAATATTTCGTTGAAGTATTGAATCATAAATAAAACAAATTATAAAACCAAGTAAAAAATATTATAACCATGCAAATTTTTTTTGATAAATAATATATAACATTAGCAACAACTAAGCAAAATAATAAATTTTATAATTAAAGCAAATACAACAATACATATAAACAAAAATTATAACAATCCAATATCTAAAATACATTTTAGATATTTCAAATAATACTAATAAACTTTCAACATGTTATAATAAACGTATTTAATTCTCAAATCAAAATTGACATAACAAAAAAACAAATAGGCAATATACATGCCATTTTATCTTCAAACCAATTACTATTATATACTAATTTATATATCATTACGTATTGTTTTTACCATTTCTATTTAAAGTATACTTATGCTTATAGTTAAATTATTTATATAAATACAAAATAAAAATTTTATCTGTTCAAACTATATAACTCTAGTACAATGAATATTATTTTTAAATAATAAAATTCCAATATCATAACAATGATTCAATGTTGTAAACAACAAAGCAAAATAAAAACATATATAAAATATATTGATAAAACACAATAATAAAAAAAGATATGAAAATATATACATATATGTTTTCAATAATTAATTATGATCGAATATTTATTAAAAATCAATTAATAAGTTAACAATAAGTGAATACAAAACTGCTTTTCAAATTTTTGCTGTTTCAATAATGTGATACGAAATTAAAAAACCATAAAAATTACAATATGATCTTATAAGTTTACAATTTTTGATGTATAAATCATTATAAATGATCATTATAATGATTTATACATCAAAAATTGATTAAAAAAATCAGTAATGGAATACTTTTTTTTGATTAAAAAAATTCTTTAGTATAAAACCAATACTACAATACATTTATGAAAATAAACTATGAAAAAATAGATGAAGGAAACGTTATCATAAGCACAGCTTACAATAACAAAACAAAAGAAAAAAAAGTAAATGAAATATCTCTGAAAGAAATAAAATATGATGAAAAAAATAAAGACATAATCGAGTCTTATATTATTGCTTCTTCAAAACGTGGCTTCTCAGTATATGAAGAACGTATTTTACTCCGTACAATTGAATGTTTCCAATATCAAATTGAAAATAAAAAACTTAATAAAAATTTTTCGGTCACTCCAGACTTACATGGAGATGTAATGATTACTTTACCAATCTCTTCTATATTATTAAACGGAGATAAACACTATAATAGAATAAAAAAAGCATTTTTATCTTTAATGCATAAAGAAGTAATATATTCAAACGACAAAGAATGGGAAGCAATCTCTTTAATAAGCAGAGCAAAAATATCAAAATATGAACATACTATTAGATTTAATCTGCATCAAGAAATATACAAAGCACTATTAAATTTCTCTAAAGGTTATAGAAAATATGAATTAAAAACAGCTATGACTTTTAAAAGTATATACAGTATGCGTTTTTATGAACTTTTTTCTGGAAAACATGACTCAATAACATATGGAACAGAAAATTTAAAATCTATGTTCCAATTAGAAAATAAATACAAACAAATAAGACAATTCATTACTCTACGATCTAAAATAACTGTTTATAACAATCAATTCATTGGGTTACATAACAAAAATTATTTCTACATACATCATAATTATACATATAATCATTGTCATACTTCTCAACATTCAATATAAGAACTACTATACAACATATTGCATTATAAAGTAAAAATTGTTACTAATCATCTCTCTTATTATTTTAATTAATCTGCTTTAGAATAATATAAGCATTAAATCATTCCTAATAAAATACTGTATAAATTGGTTATACAATTATAATAAAAAACAATACTATTATAGTCTCTCTTATATGCATTATATTAAAGTTTTTGCCACATCTAGCACACATTGTCAAATACTTGCTATATGTTGTAATTACATGAATCATTTATATATCTCAACTATAATAGCAACTATAGTTGCTATTCACCAACATAAGTCAATTTGTTGTATATAGTAAATATTTTTATTTGTATTTTTCATAGTTATCATAGATAATTAAGTTGTTTACTTACGCAAAACGTACCATCTATTAGTAATTTAATTTATATAAAAACAACTTTTCTTAAAACTTTATCGTTTTAATTAATTTTTGTATTATTAAATACAGCATATAACGAATAAACATTATTCTAGATACTAAAAATCATGGCGAGCCAATTAGAAAAAAGTACAACAGAAAATAATAATAAAATTGAAAATTTTCAAATTGAAAATTTTTTAGAACGACTATCATCAAAAAAAATTAAAAGAAAAAAATGCAATATTGCAGATGTTCTAATTGATTGTAACTGGAATGATTTAAATAAAAATATATGTAATAATTCATTACAAATAAATACTAACGGAATAAATGGTGAAATAGCTTCCAGTATAACTGGAACTGAATACATACAATCAAATGAATCAGATTTCAGTAAAGAATCAATATCGAATACATATGAAACTAAATTAAATAATTTTAATCATGATCATTTTAACGGATCAGAAAAAGAATGGGAATTATACTTAAGTAAGTTAGAGAAACTTATAAATCAATTACAAAATCTCGAACAAATCAATATTGAAAATACACTCACTCCAACAGCGATAAATATAATAGAAGTAGATAATGAAGAGAAAAATTGGAACAAAGAAGTATCTGAATTAGAATTTTTTTTTAACTCTATAAAACTACCTACTAATACAATATGGGTAAATGAATTTGGAAAATTAGAAAACGTATCTAGATTTGTTAATAACGAAATAATGATATGCAAAACTATGTGTTCCAATAATTGTACTTCTCGTCCTTATGCAAATCTAAATGAACTAAAAAGATTAAGAAAATACCTGGAAGAGTTATAAATAATAAAAATTATTTATATATAAAATTTTTTTACTAACTATTTTTATGTACAATTCTTAATAAGAACTATTTTTTTCAATTTTTTATCTATATAAATAATACTATTTTTTATCTTGATAGTTTTTCTGATTCAAAATCAATACTAGTAATCTGACATTTGTTTTACATTGTATAAAATATTAAGTGTTAGACCTATTTTCATTTTACATGTAACAGAAACAATGAGAAAATTATTATTATTATTTACATTACTACTTATTTCTTCATGTGAACAGTCAAAACTCAATTTTAGTATTAATCAAAAAAAAGAACTGTTTGCATCTGATAATACTAATTATCATTGCAAAATAAATAATTTGATTAATAAATTTTTTACACGTTCAACTCTTAAAACTAGTTACAAAACTAGTTTTTCTGAAACATTTAAAGATTATATATGTGTTCCTGCTTATCACATTAAAGGAGCTTATGAGTGTGGATATTGCAAACTAATATTTTGCAATGTTAAGGCTGGACTTAATATCGTTGGAAACA
The DNA here is from genome assembly GCA_002091395.1 of Candidatus Azobacteroides pseudotrichonymphae. GTDB lineage: Bacteria > Bacteroidota > Bacteroidia > Bacteroidales > Azobacteroidaceae > Azobacteroides > Azobacteroides pseudotrichonymphae_A. The sequence continues at coordinate 3,076 of AP017915.1, read as the reverse complement.
AAATTTATATAACACATCGTGCATATTTTTCTAATTATAATGCCAATAATAATAATATTATTGATAATAACCATTATTATTATATTCACGTAATGAATAAAAAAGATAAAGAATTTCTTGTTAACAATATTTTGAAAAAATATCTATCAACTTATGTGGAATGTGATAATTACACAGTACGCATATTTAATCCTAATTCACTAATTATTCCAAACTATGATGGACAAATGTTTGATTTTTTAGAAAGTCCACGTCAAGAAATGTACCTTAGAGAGTATGCAAAAAAACAAAAAATTAATTTAGTAGAAATAGAAAATTAGTAACCTATCAATGTTAGGTATAATTATTCAAGTTAGAATAATCAAATTACTTGTTGCGTTAACTTTTATTTTTTATGCAAAAAAATAAACTATTCTATGCCTTATACCTTAAGTTTTGTTAAACTTAGTGTTAATAAAGTTAATATTATAATAACTCAACCATGAATCTATGTTATTATTTTGAATTAATGATAAACTAATATTAACATCTAATTTTTAGCGTACTTGCAGCAATAATAAAAGAACAGTAAAGGATTATACATAAAAAAGAAATTAGATAAATAGATGCAATCTATTTATCTAATCTTCTTTTTTATCAATTACATTTACAATTACTCCTGGTTTAAATTTAAATGAATGTATACGAACATTTTTACCAGATATTATTTTTGATTCACAATTTGAGGATAATATACTTTCATTTAACTCCTGATCCTTTAGCCAGCTTTTGAATTGTTGTGATAAACTAGTTGTTCCGTTAACTGGTATTTCATCATTAATCTCTACCGTCCAATAGCTGTTATTATTTATAACAAGGACAATTTGATCCATATAAGCTTTTCCGTTTATTACTACGTGTCCTAATTCATTCTTTCCATTACCTCCCATTGAATTATTTTCATCTTTTTTCAAAATGATTTTTTTTTTAGAAATAGATGATTTAGGTGGAGTATTGATCTGTTCACCTTGTGAAGGAGACTCATCAGAATTATTGGATTTAGTTGGTGAACTCTTAGGTTCAGCTGGTTTATATGCATTATCAAAATATGAATCACTTTCAGATTCACATGATGAAAATATTATCGTGAGAAAAAATATACCAAGTACAAAACTTTTTTTCATAGCTTAATGATTTTTATCAAAAGTAGTTAAAACTTCGTTAACAATCATAAATTGAATACGTTATTTATTTAATCATTAATTATTAACAGCTGTGACAAATATTCAATAAATTAACTAATTTCTTCAGGTAAATTTACTTGTATATTTTACTACTGTTTGAAATCAGTACAATAAAATAAATCTTATAGACTATAATAAATTTGCATAAACATTAACAAAAAAGCGTGATAACTACTAATTATTACACACACTTTGAACAACAAAGTTATAACATAAATATCAAAATATTATAACAAAACTACCGATTGTAACGTCCTAATTATAAATTTCTAATCCGAGTTTATTAGCTTTCTGCAATAAGTAACTCTTGTTGAAAAACATTGCATAATAACCAATCCTTTCTTTGAAACTAATATTTCTAAGAACTATTTTCTCCAATTTTTTTTCAATCTAAGTATCGATAATTTAGTAACCGGTTTATAAACAGTTACTTGAGATAACCCGTCTACATTGCTAATATCTAACTTGTTTGTTTCTGATTTAGAAAATGTATTAGATAGTAACCGTGAACCAATATCATTTATTATTTTCTCTCTAATTTTTTCGTTATCTTTATTAGTAGAACTAATTATTTTATTAAAATACTCTCCTCCACCTCTATCCATCACATACAACACAGCTCTATTCAATTCTTCTCCAGAAAACCGCAAATGATTTTTCAAAAAACTATACACACTTGACTTTTCTTTATAAAAATCAATATTTTTTTTACTCTCGTCAGAGAGCACTGATTTTAATAGTAATTCTTTCCAAGATTTAACCTCTTTTTTCAGCGCCCTTATGAAATAAGCTTTTGAATTTCTAGCTCTACGAGAATAATTAATAATAGCAGAAGTAATTATAATTTTTCCTTGCTTTTTCGCTAAATAAATATCATACAATAAATTGTAATATTTAGCTTTTAATTCATTTTCTCTAAAACCTAATGAAATTAATGCCTTTTTCTCTTCTGGAAATAGTATATCTGATAATACAACATCTCCACGTATTGTATTATCACTAGCAGATAAAAACTTGTCTTTTTTACTAAAAAAACGTACAGGCATAAAAGTGATTCCGATTACCTTCTTCCTTCCTTTTTGTTTACGCTTATCTTCGTATTCTAATCGATAAGTAAAACTATATGATGATTTTAAATCTAATTCTTTTTTTGCTGAAACAATAACTCTAGATATAAACATATGAACAGTCAAATACCTATTTTTCAATCCAAACATTTCTCTCAAAGTCTCTATTTTATATGTTAAAGGAATTGTTTGTCCAGAAAAAAGCTCATAAAACCGTATAGCATAAACACTCTTAAAAGTCATTGCCGTCTCTAATTCATATTTTCTATATCCTTTAGAAAAATCCAATAAAGCATTATATATTATTGGGTCTAACTTAAATGTTACAGTCCTATTATATTTAATTATTTTTGGCTTCTCTATCAGAGAAATTGCTTCCCATATATTGCCATTTTCAAATTCTATTGTTTTTTTTAATAATGATAAAAAAGCTTTCTTTATCTGAGTATAATTTCCATCTTTTTTTTTCAATAACAACGAAGAAACTGGTAGAGTAATTGTTACAGAACCATATAAATTTTTACTAATTACAAAATTCTTATCTAATTTTTTTCCTTCAAGTAAATATTGGAAACACTCTACAATACGTAACAAAACACGTGTCTCATACACAGAAAAATCATATTTTGCAGCAGTAATAATATAAGATTGAATTATATCTTTTTGATCATAATCAGGACCTTTCAAATAGATTCTATCTATTTTTTCTTTTCCGATTTCTTTATCAAAAATTTTTTTTACTAGAACACTACCTTTATCCTCTTCTTTGTAAGAATACAAATTCAT
>AP017914.1 GCA_002091395.1 Candidatus Azobacteroides pseudotrichonymphae | reverse complement strand
ATTTCAAAGACCATTAACTATAAAAACTCATGCCAAATCTACTACTTATTTTAATTTATTCCAAATACATTAAATATTAAAAACATAAATTACTAACTATATATAATTATATTAAGTTTTTTTGTTAAAATTTCTAATTTGTTAAATTAATCTTTTACATTTGTACCCGTGGTAGAATAAAAATTTTATGATAGATATAAAATCTATTGATAGTTGTGAGTCACAAATTGGAATAATTTACATAAATAAAACATCTGATGAGTTTCTTGCTGAATTGGATAATAAAAGTTGGTATTATCATAGACTTAGATTTATGAGTGAAATCCGAAAACAAGAATGGCTTGCTACTAGAGTTTTATTAAAAAAAATGTTAATGACAGAAAAAAAAATAATTTATACAAGATCTGGTAGTCCTTATGTTTCAAATGAACGATTTTGTATAGGTATAAGTCATACAAAGAGGTATGCTACAATCATAATAAATAAATGGAAACGAGTATCTATTGATATCGAATCAATATCACCTCGTATAGAAAGGATACAAAATCGTTTCATAAATAGAAAAGAAAAAAATAATCTTTCTATAAAAAATCCACTCATTCATCTACTATTACATTGGTCCGCAAAAGAAGTTTTGTGTAAATTCTTAGATAAAAAAAATGTTGAGTTTAAAACAAAATTTCATATTAATCATTTTGAACCAAAAATTGGATTATGGTCTAATTTTACAGCTAATGAAATACTTGGAGAAAAACGTAGATCGTTTAATATCCAATACAATGTGACAGATGATTATGTATTGTGTTTATTAGTCTGAATAATTCGACATAACAATATTTTTAAATTTACAAAAATTATCATTTTAGTTCTATATTATTGTTTTGAAAACATTTCAAGAATTAGGGATTAGTCCAAATATATTAAAAGCAATTGCAAAAATGGGATATGAAAATCCCATGCCAATACAAGAAAAAGTGATTCCTTATTTACTAAATTCTGGAAGCGAAGTTATAGCATTAGCAGAAACAGGAACTGGTAAAACTGCAGCTTTTGGAATTCCTATCATACAACAAATTCAAGTGTGTTATAAACATCCTCAAGCTATAATTATTTGCCCAACACGAGAACTGTGCATTCAAATAGCTAATGACATTAATAATTATTCAAGATATTTGAAACGATTAAAAATTTTGCCAATATATGGTGGTTCGAGTATTGAAAATCAAATAAAAATATTACAAAAAGGAGTTCATATTATTGTTGCTACACCAGGTCGTTTGATAGATTTGATAAATCGTAAAACAGTTAACTTACAACATATAAGTAATATAGTACTTGATGAAGCAGACGAGATGCTAAGCATGGGATTTTATGAAAGTATTGATGAGATATTATATCACATTCCTAAAAATAGGAATATACTTTTTTTTTCAGCAACAATGCCACAAAAAATTGTTCAGATTACAAAAAAATATATGCAAAATCCATACAAGATTATCATTGGAGAGAAAAATTCTGGACCAAATAATATACAGCATGTATATTATATAGCAAATACTTTTGATAAATATTCATTATTAAAAAGGGTAGTAGATTATTATCCAGGTATTTATGGAATTATATTTTGTCGTACAAAAAATGAAACAAAAAAAATAACCAATTTATTGGTAACAGATGCTTATAATGTTGATTCTTTACATGGTGATTTATCACAAATGCAAAGAGATTATGTTATGCAGAAATTCCGCGCTCGTAGCATACAACTTTTGGTAGCAACTGATGTAGCAGCACGTGGATTAGATGTAAATAATCTAAGTCATATTATTAATTATGATTTACCTGACGATGTGGAATCATATATTCATCGTAGTGGACGTACAGGAAGAGCGGGGAAAACTGGAATTTCTGTTTCAATCATTTACTCTAAAGAGATACATAAAATAATAGCAATAGAAAAAAATATTGATAAAAAATTTGATAAAATTTCTTTTCCTTCTGGAAAAGAAATTTGTAGAAAACAATTCTTTTATTTTATAGAAGAATTAGAAAGAACTGAAACAAAGAATGAAGAAATAGAAAATATTCTTAATTCTCTTTACATAAAACTATCTCAAATAAGTAAAGAAGATCTTATAAAAAAACTTATATCAAACAAATTTGCATATTTAATAAACTACTATCAAAATACTGATAGTGAAACAAAAATTTTACAAAAACGAAATAAAAAAAATAACTATAATTTGAACAAAAAACACATTTACAATTCTAAAAGATTACCTAAAAAAGGATATACACTACTATCTGTTAATTTAGGAAAAATAAATGGCCTAGTTCAATCTAAATTAATTAAATTACTAAATGATAATATACCTGGACATAAAATTAGTATTGGGAAAATAAGTTTAATGAAAAATCTTTCTTACTTTGAAGTTAAGAATATTGATAAAAATCGGATAATTAAGAATCTTAATAATATTGAAGCTTTTGGAGAAAAAATAATAATTAAAAAAGCATTAAAAAATGCAGAACGTATTTAAATAGTATTATGATTGAAAAAATAGAACTTCTTTGTAAAGAAATTGATAATTTAAAAGTTGATAATAACGAAGAGTTAGAAAATTTACGCATTCTATTTTTAGGGAAAAAGGGGAAAATCAGTTTATTGATGAATGATTTTCGAAATATAGAAGCGAATCAAAAGCCTAAAATTGGGAAAAAATTAAATTTGCTAAAAACAAAAATAAAAAATAAAATTAACCAACTAAAAAAAGAGTTTGAATATCAAAATTTTGGTAATAATTTAATTGATTTAACTAGGACAGCATATCCATATCGAGTAGGAACACGTCATCCAATTTCTATTGTAGAAAGAAGAATTTGTAAAATTTTTTCTAAAATGGGATTTTCAATAATTAAAGGGCAAGAAATAGAAGATGATTGGCATGTTTTTTCTGCACTAAATTTTACTTCTGACCATCCTGCTCGTGATATGCAAGATACATTTTTTATCAATTGTGACAACAGTGAAAATATTTTATTACGTACACATACATCATCAGTTCAAATACGAACAATGGAAAAAATAAAACCGCCGATACGAATTATTTGTCCAGGTAGAGTTTATCGAAATGAAACTATATCTGCTAGAACTCACTGTTTTTTTCATCAAATAGAGGCGTTCTATGTCAATAGAAATATTTCTTTTTCTAATTTAAAACAAATTTTGACATTCTTTGTTAAAGAAATGTTTAGTTCAAAAACAATTATTCGTATGCGACCATCTTTTTTCCCATTTACGGAACCAAGTGCAGAAATTGATATAAATTGTAATTTGTGTAAAGGTAAAGGTTGTCCGTTATGTAAAAATACAGGTTGGGTAGAAATTTTAGGTTGTGGAATGATAGATCCTAAAGTATTAGATAATTGTGGTATAAACAGCAGAATTTATTCTGGATATGCTCTAGGAATTGGAATTGAACGGATTGCAAGTCTCAAATATCAAGTAGAAGATATTCGTTTTTTTTCTAAAAATGATACAAGATTTTTGAGACAATTTGAAGCAACGATTTAAAATAAATACTTTAACAATGAAAATTAAACAACGATATACTAAAATGATTAATTGGTTTGAAAAAACAGTACAAAATAACGAAACAGAATTGTTTTATACTAATACATTTCAATTATTAATAGCAGTAATATTATCGGCGCAATGTACAGACAAACGTGTAAATATGGTCACTCCATTTTTATTCAAAACTTTCCCTACACCAGAATCATTAGCTTGTTCCAATAAAAACATAGTATATGAATATATTAAAAATATTTCTTATCCAAATAATAAGTCAAAATATTTAGTAAATATGTCAAAAGTACTAATTTCTAATTATAATGGGGAAATTCCATCTAATGTATATGAATTAATAAAATTGCCTGGTGTTGGTAGAAAAACTGCAAATATAATTGCATCTATTGCTTTTGGCATTCCAGCAATAGCAGTGGACACACATGTATTTAGAGTTTCAAATAGAATTGGGTTAACTAATAATGCTCAAACACCATTACAAACTGAACGCACATTGACTAAATATATACCAAAAAAACTTTGGATAAAAGCTCACAATTGTTTGATTTTACATGGAAAATATATATGTACTTCAAGAATGCCAAAATGTTTTAATTGTAAATTAAATGAAAATTGTGACTATTATAGCAATAAATTAACAAAAAGATGAAAATAGCTGAAATAATAAAGTATATTGAAACATTTGCCCCATTGTCATTACAAGATGATTTTGATAATTCTGGACTACAAATTGGCAATATTTACTCAGAAATAAGTGGTGTACTTTTATGCTTAAACATAACGGAAAAAGTTATAGACGAAGCAATTGAAAAATCTTGTAATTTGATTATTTCTCATCACCCACTTTTATTTAAATCTCTAAAAAAAATCACAAATCAAACATACATCGAACGATGTATAATAAAATCGTGCCAGAATAACATAACTATTTTTTCTGCTCATACAAATTTAGATAATACAATTGAGGGTATTAATTTTTATTTGGCTAAAAAAATCGGATTAAAAAACACTCATACATTAAAAATTAAAGAAAATTATTTACTAAAATTAGTAACTTTTGTTCCTATACAGCAAATAGAAACAGTAAAAAAAGCTTTATTTAATGCTGGAGCTGGAAATATTGGGAATTATAATTCCTGTAGTTTTAGTTCTACTGGTAATGGGTCTTTTAAATCATGTAAAAACTCTCATACTTTTATAGGAGAGTGTGATGAATTTCATGAAGTAAAAGAAGTTCGACTAGAGATTGTTTTGCCTATTTACAAAAAAGAAAAAATACTTCATGCCTTATTAAAATCACATCCTTATGAAGAACCAGCTTATGATTTTTATCCATTGCTTAATTCTTGTAATAAGATAGGATCAGGTATTACTGGCGAATTAAATTATAATGAAAATGAAGAACTATTCTTAAAAAAAATAAAAACTATTTTTAACTTAAAAATAATAAAACATTCTCCATTTACAGGGAAAATTGTTAATAAAATTGCTATTTGTAGTGGTAATGGATCTTTTCTTATAAAAGACGCAATTGCATGTCAAGCTGATGTTTTTTTGACTGGAGAAGCTAAATATAATGATTACTATTATGTAGAGGATAAGATTTTATTGGTAGTTATAGGCCATTATGAATCAGAATGCTGTGCAAAACATATTTTTTTTGATGTAATATCAAAAAAAATGCCTAATATTACAGTGTATCTATCAGAAATGGATAAAAATCCTGTGATTTATTATAAGTAGACTTATGGTTTATAATAAATTTAAGAAACAATCAAAAATAAATAAGTATATATTACTATAATATTTGTTATTCCAAAAAATGTGATTAAAAAATAATAATTTTTACAAAAAAAATAAAAAAGTGAATGTAGAAAAATTTTCTGTTGAAAAAACTTTAATAAATCTTTACAACCTTCAATTAATATTATCAGAGATAGATATCATAAAAACGTTACGTGGAGAACTGCCTTCTGAAGTAAAAGATTTGGAAAATGAAGTAATACATATTAGTACTAGTATTGAAAATTTTGAAAAATCTTTAGTTGATTTTAAGAAAAAAATTAATCAAGACAAAATTAAAATTACTAATGCTAATAATTTAGTGAAAAAATACAACCAGCAGATAGAGGAAATACGTAACAACCGAGAATACAATAGTCTTTTTAAAGAAATTGAAATGCAAAAATTAGATATACAATTAGCTGAAAAATCAATTAGAGAATCTGAAGGAAAAATAAATTTAATAGAAGAAGAGATTAAAAATCAAAATAAAAAAAATAAAGAAATACAAATAGAATTAAATTTAAAGAAAGAAGAACTAAAAAAAATTATTTCTGAAACAGAAGTTAAAGAAACATATCTTTTGGAAAAAGCTAAGCAGATTGAAACAAATATTGATACTAGTACATTATTATCATTTAACCGTATTCGTAATAGAGCGAAAAATGGATTGGCAGTTGTTTGTATTCAACGTGAAGCTTGTGGAGGTTGTTTTTACAAAATACCACCACAAAAACAAATAGAAATCAAAATGCAAAAAAAAATTATTTCTTGTGAATATTGTGGACGTATTATCATTTCCGCAGATTTACAAAACAAAAAATAGTAAAAACTAATAGTTTTTACTAAATAATTTAATTATATCGCTATATATAATTATAATATGTAAGAGATATCAAAACTTCTTAAAAGAATTAATTGATTCAAAGAAAACAATTGTAAAATCAAATAAAATTTTTTTAAAAAATTCAGTAGAAATTGATATTTAAACAAAAAATAATAAATATTGTAGTTAAATAAATTAAAAAAAATATTGAATTAATAGTTTTTATTGAAAAAGTGATTCGGGGGGGATTCGAACCCACGACCCACAGCTTAGAAGGCTGTTGCTCTATCCAGTCTGAGCTACCGAACCAAATACAAAAGTGGAATTACTACTTACAATTATAATAAATAACAAGCGTCTATTATGAGTTGAATGTTTTTTATTTTTATTCCAGCCTTAATTAAATAGGAAATATCATTTGAAAAGATTCTTGTGAACTCTTCATAAGAATAATTTTCTTTATAGATTGCCAATCTATATAAACGAATTGCTTCTTTTATATTTTCCATTACTAATTGTACATGAGCAGCATTAATATAATCTGCTGACGTTGGTGTTTTTTCTATAATTTTATTAAAAAATTTTATTGCTTGTTTGTATCGACCAGTCAAAAGTGAACACCACGCAATTGGATTCCATACTTTTTCTTTATTTTCTGCTAGATATTCTATTTTAAAATAATATTTTAAAGCATTTTCAAACTCACCTATTTCAAAAAAACAATGTCCTATGTTCAATTGAATTGACAAATTTTCTGGACTTAGTTGCTCTGCCTTTTTATAATAATACAGTGCCTCTTTGTAATTTTTTAATATTCGATATAAATATGCTATTTTTTTTATAGTCCAAAAATGATCAGTATTTAATAATTCGGCTTTTAAATAAGTATTCAAAGATGCGCAAAGTTGTCCCATCATTTGTAAACAATATCCCTTTTTCTGATATAAAATATCTTTATCAGGGCTGTTTTTAAGAAGTTTATCGTAAATATCTACTGCTATTTCAAAATGGTTTTTATTAAAATAATATTCACCAATAATAGTTAGATCATTTTGGTTTGAAACCAATTGATATATTATAGGAACATTATAGAACTCAGGTTGAAATTCAAAAATATCTTCAAACCCTTGTTTTTCTGGATGAAGTTTATAGAAACGATATAAATCTTGAATATATTGACGTGTCAAATAATTAACTGTTTGAGATGCAGCAAAAAAATCTTCATCTTTTATTGAAGACATATTATTTACTTCTTCAGAAAATTGCTTAACTATTATTTTACGAGTATTTTCAGGCATTTGAGAAACACTCAAATAAAAAGAATATTTATCTGAATTACATAAAAAAGTAGACATTTTTAAAATGTTAACCAATTGCATCAATTCTTGATTGTCAACAGCTTCGCTTGGAGTTGTAAAAGGAATAAACCAATTACTCATTTCATCAAAAAAAGTGTAGTTTTTTAAGTGAGTAAATGATGAATGCATTACATCTGCTCCTTCTATTTGCCATTCAGAAATTTCTCGTAATTTTTCACCTATACCTGATTCATCAATTAATCTATGCCATTCAGGATTTTTATCACTTATTTCATTATCATTTAACAAATTTTGTATTTTTGAGTTATCTCTAATTTTTATTCCAGCCTTTTGAATTATTTCTGGAATTAATTCATCTGTTATTTTTCGTGTGATTTTTTCTGTTTCTTTACTTGATATAAATTGAAGAAGAACATAGCAAACTCTTTTTACAAAATTTGGATTTTCTGCTAAACAGTTTAAGCGTTCGATTATTTCAGAGTACAAATGAATACGATAATTATATTTTCGAAGAAACAAGATGATACCTACTAAAGCACGTTCACTAATTTCATTATGTTTATTTTGAATAGTTTCTAATAACAAAATAGCTTTTCTTTCGTCAAATGTTTCTAGAAGATTAAGAGTAATAGCAGTAATAATAAGACAAGAAATAATTTTTTCATTTGAATTAAATATAACTTTACTCCATTTATTTTTTTCTTCTGTCGTCCAATAATCATCTAACAAAATTTTTTTAAAAATCTTGCAATTTAAATTTTCTTTTTCTTCTATATATTTTTTATCATTTTTATATTGACTTTTTAATAAAAAATTTTTTGATCTAATTCTTAACGCATTAATAAGCTCATCAGAAGTATTTTTAATTCCGAAATAATAATTCCTTCTTTGTTTATAAAATATAGAATTATTATTAGCTGATTTTATTTGCCATAATGCAATATCTGCTATTTTGTAAAGCGACCTCAACAAGATCTTATGTATTTTATCAATTTCAGGATCTTTAATATTTTCTGATAAATAATATAACATATTTTTATAAGTGCTTTTTAAAGATCCTAATTGTTCTTTTAATTGTTGATTTTGAGTCTGCGAGAGCAATTTTACGAGGAGATCAAAAGTTAATTTCAATTTTTGTTGCTCGATCGATTGAATTATACTATCAAAACAATTTTGTAACTTTTGCATTACTATAAAAATTATTTTATACTAAACTGCAATACAATTTCTTTATATCAATAATCATTTTTATTTTGAGACTTTGATTTTTCAGTAATTTGTACTTCAATTTCTTTCATAAGTTCTAAATTTTCTTTTAAATATTCTTTAGCAGCTTCTCTACCTTGTCCTAACTTAACATCATTATAACTATACCAACTTCCACTTTTTTTTATGATTTCTAAGTTAGTACTTAAATCTACCAATTCTCCCATCTTAGAAATTCCTTCTCCAAACATAATATCAAATTCTGCTTTTCTAAAAGGCGGAGCCAACTTATTTTTTACTACTTTTACTCGTGTTTGGCTACCTTTTATATCATCACCATCTTTGATTGATGATATTTTACGAATATCAAGTCTTACAGAAGAATAAAACTTTAAAGCATTACCACCAGTAGTTGTTTCAGGGTTACCAAATATAACTCCAATTTTATCACGCAATTGATTAATAAAAATACAAGTAGTATTAGTTTTACTAATAGCAGATGTTAATTTTCTCAAAGCTTGAGACATTAAACGAGCCTGTAATCCCATTTTAGATTCCCCCATTTCGCCCTCTAATTCAGCTCTAGGAGTTAATGCGGCAACAGAATCAATAACAATAATATCTATTGCAGAAGATCTAATTAATTGTTCAGCAATTTCTAATGCTTGTTCTCCAGAATCTGGTTGAGAAATCCAAAGATTATTAACATCTACACCTAATTTTTCAGCATAAAAACGATCAAAAGCGTGTTCTGCATCTATAAAAGCTGCAATTCCTTCAATTTTTTGTGCCTCAGCAATAGCATGAATAGCTAAAGTAGTTTTACCAGATGACTCTGGACCGTAAATCTCAATAATTCTGCCACGTGGATAACCACCTACTCCCAATGCAATATTTAATGATAAAGATCCTGTTGAAATAATTGACACTTCATCAACAGCACTATCACCCATTCTCATTATAGAACCTTTTCCAAAATTTTTTTCTATTTTGTCTGTTACTATTCTCAAAGCTTTTAACCTTTCAATACTAGTAGAAGACTTATCTTTTAAAGAACTATCTTTAGTATCCATATATATCAATTAAAATTGAAAAATTTATTGTATACTTTTAATATAAACTTCCATGTCCTTATCACCTCTTCCAGACAAACAAATAACAATAACATCATCTACTTTAAATTGTTTCTTTTGAAGAACACCTAAAGCATGAGCAGATTCCAATGCTGGAATGATTCCCTCTAATCGTGTCAACTCCATCGCTGCTGACAAAGCTTCTTCATCATTTATTGCTAAAACTTCATTCCTTCCAAGTTTTGCCATACAAGCATGCATAGGGCCGATTCCTGGATAGTCTAATCCGGCAGAAATAGAATATGCTTCTTCTATTTGTCCATCAACTGTTTGCATTACCAATGTTTTATATCCATGTAGAACACCAATTTTCCCTAAATGAATAGTAGCAGCTGATTTCCCTGAATAAATTCCTTTTCCAGCTGCTTCAGCCAAAATAATTTTTACACGATTATCGTCTATATATTCATAAATCGTACCAGCTGCATTACTTCCTCCACCAATACAAGCAATTAAAAAATCAGGATAATTACGTCCTTCTTTTTTTATTAATTGTAATTTTATTTCTTTACTTATAACTGATTGCAAACGTGACACTAAATCAGGATAAGGATGTGGGCCAACTACAGACCCAATGACATAATACGTATCATCTGGATTAGAAGACCAATCACGTATAGCTTCATTTGTAGCATCCTTTAAAGTCATATTCCCGCTCGTAACAGGAACAACTTTTGCTCCCAACAATTCCATTTTTCGCACATTTAATTTTTGCCTATCTATATCAGTTTTACCCATATATATAACGCAATTCATATTCATCAATGAACATACAGTTGCTGAAGCTAATCCATGCTGTCCAGCTCCTGTTTCTGCTACTATACGAGTTTTACCAATTCTACGAGCTAATATAATTTGACCAAGAGCATTATTAATTTTATGTGAACCAGTGTGATTAAGATCCTCTCTTTTCATATAGATACGACAATTATACTTATGTGATAATCTTTGAGCAAAATATAAAGGCGAAGGACGTCCAACATAATCGTGAAGAAATCTATTATATTGGTCAATAAATTCTTTGCCTTCTATAATAGATCTATACACTTTTTGTAATTCCTCTATATTTTCATGAAGAATTTCAGGAATAAAAGCACCTCCATATTCACCGTAATAGCCTCTTTCATCAATATGGAAAATACTATTTTTTAGATTTTTTTGCATTAAAATTTAACAAATAACATTTAGACAGAACTAGGCAAATGTACAAAAATAATCATTTGCATAACATGATTCTTATAGAATCAAAAATAGAATACTGTTGACATACATAAAAAAATAAAAAATTTACACTTTTTTCAAAATAAATTTGAATACACAGTACTCACTTTATTAATAGAATCATTAAAATAAAATAATTATAGTAAACTACTATTTAAATACAGATATAAAACATTTATAAAATTAAACCAAAAATCAACACTATTGGTCAAATTAATACATAACTAATACATACATAATCCTTTCTCGAATACTTGTAACAAAACAAAATACAAGCACAGTATTTTTATAAAATAACAAGTAACTAATAGTAAATTAATCACAGATAAACATAAAACAATATTATTACTCAGTATTATTCTAATTTATGATGAAAAATTATTCAAAATTTATAACTAGTAAAAAATAAAAAACACAGCAATATAAAATTTTTCACAAAAGATATCAAAATATAAAATTGAACTTACAATAAATATCCCATATTGTTTTTGTATTATTAAAATAATATTATAAAAACCATTAAACTATCTAAAGACAATGCTCTTTAAGCATATTTTTAACTGTTCTAAATAATTTAAATATCATAATTCAAACTGAAATGTTTTTGTTTACGTTTTTACTACCAATAAGAGCGTAATAAAATAAATAAACAAATCCGATAAAAGGCACCCAATAAGAGAACATATAATTCTTATTAGAAGTTATATCAACAATTCCACTTTGTATTAATGGAATAACTCCACCACCTACAACCATCATCATGTATATACCAGAAGCCTGACTAACACATCTACCAAGCCCTTCAACTGCTAAATTAAAAATACTACCCCACATTACTGACGTACAAAATCCAACTAATACAAGGAATAATGCATTAATAGGCACTACTTCCCAAGTAAAAATAATTCCGTTAAAACTTGGCATTTTATTGAAAATTATTGATGGAGAAGTACAAATAGCAAGTAAAACTAAAATAGCAGCAATACTTGATGCAACTGCTAATAATATTTTACTAGAAACATTTCTAGCAATAACAGTTCCAAATAAACGTCCAAACAACATCAAAAACCAATAAGTACCTGCAACTGTTCCAGCTGAAGCTGGTAATATACCTTTTCCTTCTAAAAAAAATTTCATAGTGCCTGGTATTCCTACCTCAACACCAACATATATAAATATTCCTATTGCACCTAAAACAAAGTGTCGAAATGACCAAGCACTATATGTTGATGATTTATCTACTTGTTCAGTGATATAAGGTTCTGGAATATTACTGTAATATAAAATAAAACCGATCAGTACAAAGATACTCATACCAATAAATAAAACTGGATTCACATCAGAAAGTTCTGTTTTTTTAGTAATATCTCCTATTAAATTTCCAACCACTATTGGAGCAAGTGTCGCTAACAATGAATTACAAGCACCACCAGCTTGAAGAAGAGCTCCTCCTTTTTTTCCTCCTCCTCCAATTTCATTCAACATTGGATTCGCAACAGTATTTATTATGCATACTGAAAATCCAGTTATAAATGCTCCAAAAAGATAAATAATAAATCCAAAATGTACATTAACTATCCCAGAAATAAATTGAACGCCAAGGCCAAAAAATCCAATTACAATTGAATAAATAGCTGTCTTTTTGTATCCAATTCTTTCTAATAATTTTCCTGATGGGATTCCCATAATTGCATAAGCTACAAAATTCATGAGATTTCCCAACATACCTAAAAAATTAGAATCTTCATATTTATTTTTCCAAATAGTACCAACTGGAGCAGCCAAATTAGTTACAAAACCAATTACTCCTAAAAGAGCAACCATAATGATGACAGCAACTAGATTATTATTCTTTTTTTTTGTTATCATAATAAAACTTTAAATATAAAAACCAAAATTTATAACTATTTACTATTCACTCACTGTTCACTATATACGCTTTAATACTGTAACATTATCTAAAATATTAATGACTTAATTAATATAATTAGCTTTCGTTTTGTCCATTCTGTTGAGTAGTATTTTCTGTAAAATCTCCTCCTTCTACAGATGAAATGTCTTCCAAAAGATTTTTTTTACGAGGAATAAACAAGACTGAAGCAAAAATACATAGTACAACTAATATAGTTGCCAGATACCATGTAATTCTCTCAAAAAAATCCACACTTTTACGTACACCCATTACCTGATTAGTAAAAGAAAAACCGGAAGCCATCCTGCCACCTTTAGGATTTTGCACAATAACAATAAGTATTAATAATACAGAAATAATTACAGTAAAAATTGTAACAAGAGTATACATAAATTATTTTCTATAATAATAAATTTTAATTAATTACTTTATACATAATCAAAAAATCCAATACTCCACAAATTTAATAATATTTAAATCATAGTTTAGATATTTTATTATATTTTCTATTGAAATTTTTAATAAAAACCTTGAAGAAATAAATTTTCTAAGAATATAAAAATAAAATTTATTAACGCTATTATAATAACAAAAAAATAAAGCATATGATACTTTATTTTAAAAAATTACAACTTTATTCTTTAATAATTATCAAATTTAACTGACAAAATATAATATATATAGAAATATTTATCATTTTGTTAAGTTTAATAAAAATCCTAATGAATTACAGATAAGGTAAAACTTTTTCTAATTGATTAGTTCTTGACCCTTTAATTAAAATATGATATCCTTCAATAGGAATAAACTTCAAATATTCTAAAAAATATTTTGTTTCTAAAAACCATTGCAACTCGCAATAAAAAAACAAAAATTTTTTAAAATTTTTTCCGATCAAAAAGATTTTATTTATTTTTTTTGAAAAAAGTTTGTTTATAACATTTTCATGCTCAATTTTAGTATTTCCTCCTAATTCTTCCATTTCGCCTAGTATAACCATTTTAGGCAATTTATTACGTAGATTACAAAAATTATCTAATGCAGCTTGCATACTAGCAGGATTTGCATTATAAGAATCAATAATAACACTATTTTTTCTAGTTATACAATTTTGTGAACGATTATTAATCGGAACATAATTAGATATAGAAAAATTAATTTTATAATTCTCTACTCCAAAATAATTAGCTACACAAACTGATGCCAAAACATTTTCAAAATTATAATTACCAACCAAATGAGTAAAAATTTTATTTTTTCTATTCCACTCCAAAATCAAAGTTGGATCAAATTTTATTATTCGTCCATAAACAAAAGAATTGCAATATTTAGCACTATAACCAATTGTAGATAGTGAATTTGATACACTATTTAATATAAGATTATCCAAATTTCTAAATATTATTCCTCCTTTATTACGAATAAAATTATACAATTCTGCCTTCTCTTTAATAATTTTATCAAAAGAACCAAACCCTTCCAAATGAGCTTTCCCAATATTAGTAATTAGTCCATAATCAGGATTTGAAATTTGACAAAGTGTCCTTATTTCACCAGGATGATTTGCTCCCATTTCAATAACTGCAAATTTGTGATCTGAATTTAATTGCAATAATGTTAAAGGCACTCCAATATGGTTGTTTAAATTTTTTTGCGTATAAATTATTTTATATTTTGAAGCTAAAGCTGCTGCAATCAACTCTTTAGTTGTAGTTTTCCCATTTGTTCCAGTTATAGCAATTATTTTTGCGTTCATTCGTTGGCGGTGATAATTTGCTAAAGATTGTAATGTTTGAATAGAACTCTTTACTTTAATAATTTGTTTGGTTTTTGACAAATTACAGCTATCTCCTACTGCATAAACTGATCCACATGCAAGAGCTTCGTCGATATAATCATTTCCATCAAATTTATTTCCCTTCAAAGCAAAAAAAATCGAATTTTGGCGACAAGTACGACTATCTGTTGTAACAACAGGATATCGTTTAAATATTTGATATAAAAACTCTATTTTCATTATAAAAATTTAATTTGTATTAAAATTACATGTAAAATTTTCGTTATATAACGATTTATATCGTATTTACTACGTTTAAAAAACTTAAAATATAATTATTTTCGCCACTAATAATGATACAAAATAAAATAGATAAACAGATAGTTACGAAAAAAGTTATGGCAATTCTAAATATTACGCCAAATTCATTTTTCCCAAAAAGTCGGAAGCAAACTAAACAAGAAATAATAAAAAGAATAATTCAAATAAAAAAAGAAAGAGCAGACATTATTGACATAGGAGGATATTCATCTCATCCTAATTCGGAATTCGTTAGTGAAAAAGAAGAAATAAATAGGGTACAACTTGGACTAGAACTTCTTTTTCAAGAAATGCCTAATGCTATTGTTTCAATTGATACTTTTCGTTCCAAAGTAGTAAAAGAGTGTGCAAAAAAATTCCCAATTTCTATTATAAATGATATTTCAGCTGGTAAATTAGACTCAAAAATGACTAATATTATAACTGAATTACATGTTCATTATATTATCATGCATATGCGAGGAACACCACAAACAGCAATGAAGTACACCAAGTATAATGATTTGTTATCTGAAATTTTATCTTTTTTTGAAGAAAAAATTAATTATTTGTATCATAGAGGAATATATGATATTTGGATAGACCCTGGGTTTGGGTTTAGTAAAACTACATACCAAAATTATAAAATTTTAAGTCAACTAAAACAATTTAGTATCTTTAATTTGCCTATTGTAGTGGGCATTTCACGAAAAACAATGATACGTGAAATAATAAAAGTTTCAACTGAAAAAGCATTAAACGGAACAACAGCATTAAACATGTTTGCATTGACACAAGGAGCTGATATTATTCGAGTTCATGATGTAAAAGAAGCTGTTCAAACAATAAAATTATATAATCAAATACAAACAATATGACATATTTCAATATAAAAGTAAAAGATACTATTGATATTATTTTAGTAGTTTTTTTTATTTATAGAACTTATCGTTTAATGAAAAAAACAGGTACTATACCTGTTTTTATAGGAATACTATTTTTTGTAATTCTTTGGATACTAGTATCCAAAGAATTACAAATGCATATTATAGGAAGTATTTTAGATAAATTCATCGATGTAGGAATTATTTTATTGATTACTCTTTTTCAAAAAGAAATTAGAGAATTTCTTCAAAATTTGGGTTCAACTAAAGAAATAAAAATTTTGATGAAACTAATAAAATTAAAAAATAAACAAAATGACATTTCTTATAGTAAACCAATTATAATAGCTTTAATTAACTTGTCAAAAAGGAGAGAAGGAGCCTTAATAGTTATACAACAGAGTATACCATTAGATTTTTTTATAAAAACTGGAGAAAATATAGATGCAAATATTAACACAAGACTAATAGAAAACATTTTTTTTAAAAACAGTCCTTTACATGATGGGGCAATAATTATTGCAAATAAAAGAGTTGCTGCTGCTGCATGTATATTACCTATTTCTCGGAAAAAAAATATCCATCCATCACATGGATTACGTCATCGTTCAGCACTAGGTCTATGTGAACAAAGTGATGCCAAAATTATCGTTCTTTCTGAAGAAACAGGTAAAATTTCATTGGCGTACAAAAATCATCTATATAACAATGTTTCAACAGAAAAATTACAAGAATTACTACTAAAAATTTAATATTTAATTAACACTCTCTATTGTATCCTGTTCATACTCATCTTTTGATATACGAATATTGCTAAATTGTTGTGGAACAATAAATTGATCAGATGAAGAATATCCTAATTTTGTATCTGCAAACAATTTTTTAAAAAAAATACCAACAATTGGTAATGCTGCTTTTGCTCCCTGCCCATCACTCATTTTATTAAAATGTATCGAACGATCTTCACCACCAACCCAACATCCTCCTATAATTGATGGTGTAAATCCTACAAACCAACAATCAGAGTTATTTTGAGTTGTTCCTGTCTTTCCTCCCATTTGCACTGTAGTATACAGACGAATACCACGTCCTGTGCCATTATCAATTACAGATCTCAACATACTCAGCATTTTATAATTTGCTTGTTCACTGATTACAATATGAATTTTTGGATAAAAAGTAGATATTATATTACCATGTCTATCTTCGATACGTGTAACAAACATTGGAATAAAACGAGCTCCTCTGTTTGGAAAAACAGAGTATCCAGATACCATTTGCTCTACAGAGACTTCACAAGATCCCAAACACAAAGACATTACTGGATTAATAGGCTCAGATAATCCATAAGAAAGTAATATTTGTTTAAAAGAATAAGGAGATAAATGCTTTATCAAATAAGCAGACACCCAATTATCAGAATGCTGTAATCCCCAATAAAGAGTAACTTTACCATTTTGCATTTTATTAGTGTTTTTAGGTGACCATACCTCTCCTGTTTCAGTAATTAATTCTTGTGGCTCATGAACTACTTCATCACATGGACTAAATCCATTTTCCATCGCAAGTGAGTACAAATAAGGTTTAATAGTAGAACCAACTTGTCTTTTCCCCATACTTACCATATCATATTGGAAATATTTATAATTAATATTTCCAATATAAACTTTCACTGCTCCAGAATGAGCATCCATTAACATCAATCCTGAACGAAGAAAAGATTTCATATAACGAATTGAATCCATTGGAGACATAATCGTGTCTTTTTCTCCAGCCCATGAAAAAACTTGCATTTCTATTGGTTTATTAAAAATAATTTTGATTACATTTTCGGATATATTTCTTTTTTTCAATATCTGATACCTATCAGTTTGTTTCATCGCACGTGCCAATATAGTATCAACAACATTTTTCCCAATTGAAAAAGAATAAGGAGCCATTGGATTATTTCTACTCTCCTTTAAAAAAATAGGTTGTAAAAAATTTCCTACGTGTTCACGAACAGCTTGTTCTGCGTAAATTTGCATACGTGAATTCAACGTAGTATATATTTTTAATCCATCAGTATAAGGATCATACGCTAACCCATTTGATTTTTTATTCTTATTACACCATCCATATAATGGGTTAGTTTCCCACGCTATAGAATCTTCTGTATATCTGCAAATATTACTAAAATCATAATCTTTTCTGTTTGGTTTTTCAGCTGTTATTAACAAACGTAAATATTCTCTAAAATATGGAGCAATACCATCATCATGATCCACTTTATGGAATGTGGTAATTAAAGGTAAAATTTTCAGTGAATCACATTCTTTTTGAGAAATACAATTATTTTTTCTCATCAGAGTTAAAACAACATTTCGTCTGCCTCGAGCTCTTTTTGAATGTTTTAACGGATTAAAATAAGATGGATTCTTACACATCCCAACTAAAGTGGCTGCTTCTTCTATTTTAACATTTTGCGGCAATTTTCCAAAATAAACGTGGCAAGCTGCTCTGATTCCAACCGCATTATAAAGAAAATCAAATTTGCTAAGATACATACCAATTATTTCCTCTTTAGTATAAAAACGCTCTAATTGGACTGCAATTACCCACTCAATTGATTTTTGAAAAATACGATCTAAAAAATTTTTTGCATGCTCAAAATAAAGTTGTTTTGCTAATTGTTGTGAAATAGTACTACCGCCACCGCCACTAACTTGAAACAAAAATCCTCGCTTTACTATTGATCTTAACAACGCATAAAAATCAATTCCAGAATGTTTCATAAAACGTACATCTTCAGTAGCAATTAATGCCCAAATTATATATTTAGAAAGTTTTCTATCATTTACATAAATCCTGTTTTCTTTATCTTGAGAATATGTCCCCATAACTTTCATGTCAGACGAAATAACTTGAGTAGCATATTTATTAATTGGATTTCCCAATTCTTCTACTGAAGGAACATTTCCTACTATTCCTGTAATGATTAAAGTAAAAAAAGAAACAATAAAAATAATTGATACACAAAAAATTATAAATAAGAATTTAATTGGTTTTTTCATTTTATTTATATTTTACTCTTTTGAGCAAAAAATACTACAGCGTGAACGTTGAATCAAATTTTAGATATATAAAAAATCATAAAAATTATATCATCCGAATACTCATTTATAAATGTTTAATTTTAACTTGATCATTCCACTGTTCACTCTTCTGTAACAATTGTTTCTCCAGACATAATATTTTCATTCTTAACTATATTCTTACTTTTAGAAGATTTTTTTCTAGAGCGTCGTACTTTAGATTTTAATCTATGTGATGTTTTAGTTTCAAATAAAAATTTGTTATAATCTACAAGTTCAATAAAACACATAGAAGCATTATCACCTAAACGATTCCCAATTTTAATAATACGAGTGTAACCGCCCTGTCTATCTCCTATTTTTTGGGCAATTTTTTTAAACAATTCAGATACAGCATACTTATCATGTAATTTTCGAAAAACTAATCTCCTAGAATGAGTTGTATCATTTTTAGATTTAGTTAAAATCGGTTCTACATATCTACGAAGTTCTTTTCCTTTAGCAAGAGTCGTAAAAATTCTTTTATGTCTAATCAACGAAACAGCCAAATTAGAAAACATAGCATTTCGATGAGAATAAGTACGTCCCAAATTGTTAATTTGCTTATTGTGCCTCATTATTATTTAAATTTATACTTTTCTACATCCATACCAAAAGCTAAATTTAATTTCGTTAATAATTCATTTAGTTCAAGCAATGATTTTTTACCAAAATTACGAAATTTCATCAACTCACTCTTAGAGCGCTGTACAAGATCTTCTAATGTTTCTATGCCTTCTGTTTTTAAACAATTGAGAGCACGTACAGAAAGTTCCATATCAGATAGTTTAGATTTTAATAGTTGTCTTATTCGTAAAATATCTTCATCAAAACTTTCAACTATTTCTTCATCATAGACCTTTTCTAAAAAAATTTTATCATCAGAAAATAATCTTAAATGATGAATTAAAATATTAGCAGCTGATTTCAAAGCATCTCTAGGATGAACAGAACCATCAGTCATAATTTCAATTACTAATTTTTCATAATCTGTTTTTTGTTCAACACGAAAAGATTCAACTTCATATTTCACATTTACTATTGGTGTAAAAATAGAATCAATAGATATTTGATTCAAATCATCACTATCTAAATGATTTTCATCTGCTGTAACATATCCCCTCCCTTTCTTTATTATCAATTCTATATTTAGATTAGCATTTTTATCTAAATGAGCTATTACAAAATCAGGATTTACAACTTCAAATCCGTTCATATTACTACAAATATTACTTGCTCTAAACTCTTCAATTCCTGAAATTGAAACGATTGCTTTCTCGTATTCAATCTTTTCATTTATTTGTTTAAATCTCACTTGCTTAAGTTTTAGAATAATATTTGTAACATCTTCTATAACACCAGGTATAACAGAAAATTCATTGATTACACCTTCAATTTTGATTGCGACTATAGCATAACCCTCTAAAGATGATAAAAGAACGCGTCGAAGAGAATTTCCAATAGTAGTTCCATACCCTGATTCTAGTGGGTAAAATTCAAACTTTCCATACTTGCTGTTAGATAACAACTCCCCTACTTTATCAGGCCTTTTAAATATTAACATTGCGCAAAAAATATTAATTTATTTAGAATACAACTCCACTATTAATTGTTCCTTAATGTTCTCAGGAATATCTACTCTATCAGGAATACGTAAATACTTAGCATTCATAGAGGACTTATCATACTCAATCCATGAATATTTATTATAATTTGCTTTTATGAGATTATTTATAATTATACTCATAGACTTAGCTTTTTCGTGAACTCCTATAATTTGCCCTAATTTTACTGAGTATGATGGAATATTTATAATTTTATCATCAACTAAAATATGTCTATGCGAAATTAATTGACGCGCACCTGCTCGTGTACTAGCCAATCCTATTCGATAAACTAAATTATCTAATCGAGACTCCAACAATTGAAGAAGTACTTCACCAGTAATCCCTTTAGTTTGAGACGCCTTCACAAATAAATTATGAAATTGCTTCTCAAGCAAGCCATAAGTATACTTTGCCTTTTGTTTTTCTGACAACTGTATTCCATATTCTGATCTTTTTTTCTTTTTTCTATTTGCTGAAATATTTTTTTTACTTTTATTATTATGTTTACTCTTATTAAGAGCTTTATTCATCCCAAAAATAGGGTCACCAAATTTACGTGCAATTTTTGCTTTTGCACCAATATACCTTGCCATTTTATTACGAAATAAACTGTTAAACTCGCCTTCCCTTTGGAGGTCGACATCCATTATGTGGAAGTGGAGTAACATCCACAATCTCCGTCACTTCAATACCAAAACTATGTATAGTTCTAATAGCTGACTCACGTCCATTACCAGGCCCCTTTACATAAGCTTTAACCCTTCTAAGTCCTAAATCATAAGCAATTTTAGCACAATCCTGAGCCGTTACTTGAGCTGCATAAGGAGTATTTTTTTTAGAGCTTCTAAACCCCATTTTACCAGCAGAAGACCATGAAATGACTTGCCCATCATTATTTGTAATGGTAACTATAATATTATTAAACGAGGAATGAATGTGTAACTGCCCGTTGGCATCCACCTTTACAACTCTCTTCGCTGCAGTCATTTTCTTTGCCATATCAATTATACCTACTTAAATTTTATTAAACTTCTATTTTGCAACTTTCTTTTTATTAGCAACTGTTTTCCTTCTCCCCTTTCTGGTACGAGCATTATTTTTAGTACCTTGTCCTCTCACTGGTAATCCTATACGATGACGAATACCACGATAACAACCAATATCCATCAAACGTTTTATATTCAATTGAATTTCAGATCTAAGATCACCCTCTACTTTAAAATCGCGACTAATAATTTCACGCACTAAAGCAGCTTGAGAATCAGTCCATTCTTTAATTTTGATATTTTTATCAATATTAGCTTCTGTCAAAATTTTACCAGCTAAGCTACGACCTATCCCATAAATACATGTCAACGCTACCTCTCCTCTTTTATTCTGAGGTAAATCTACACCAACTATTCTTATAGCCATACATTATTTTATAAATTATCCTTGACGTTGTTTAAACCGAGGATTCTTTTTGTCTATTACATATAAACACCCATTCCTACGCACAATTTTAGAACTAACTCCACGTTTTTTAATGGAAACTTTTACTTTCATATATAAATATTTACTTATATCTAAACGAGATACGCCCTTTAGATAAATCATAAGGTGATATCTCAACTTTTACTTTGTCTCCTGGCAATATTCTAATATAATGCATACGCATTCTACCAGATATATGAGCCTTAATTTTGTGCCCATTTTCTAATTCAACACAAAATATCGCGTTTGATAACGCTTC
Organism: Candidatus Azobacteroides pseudotrichonymphae; assembly: GCA_002091395.1. Classification (GTDB taxonomy): domain Bacteria; phylum Bacteroidota; class Bacteroidia; order Bacteroidales; family Azobacteroidaceae; genus Azobacteroides; species Azobacteroides pseudotrichonymphae_A. Next base: position 117,526 of record AP017914.1, on the reverse strand, counting down.
TGTAACAATACCATCCTGCTCTATTGCTGATTGCCTAGTCATATTCTAATCGCAAATATAAAAATAAATTTTTTATTTATGGTTCAAAACTTTATCTATAAAATCAAATGTAGACAAAATATCCACTTTTTTACTCCGAATAGCAACTGTATGTTCAAAATGAGCAGAAGGTTTACGGTCTACCGTATAGACAGTCCATCCATCTTCTGAAAATTTTATATCTCTTGTCCCAAGATTAATCATTGGTTCCACAGCAATACACATTCCGGATTTCAACAAGCAGCCATTGCCTCTTACACCATAATTTGGAACTTCTGGTAGTTCATGTATATTTTTACCTATACCATGGCCTACCAACTCTCTAACAACACTATATCCAGCATTTTCACAATATGTTTGAATTGCACTTCCAATATCTCCAATTCTTTTTCCATCTACAGCATTATTAATACCAATATATAAAGATTCTTTTGTTATTTTTAACAACCTTTTTACTTTTGGATCTACTTCTCCAACTTCAAATGTATAAGCAGAATCCGCACAATAGCCATTAATTTTCACTCCACAATCAACCGAAACAATATCTCCATTTTTTAAAAAATAATTACCTGGTATACCATGTACAACATTTTCGTTCACAGAAACACAAATAGTACTAGGAAATCCATTATACCCTTTGAATACTGGTATGGCACCATTATCATGAATAAACTCATCTGCTATTTTATCTAATTGAAGTGTTAAAACTCCAGGGATAATATACTTAGCAATTTCTGCAAGTACTGATCCAACTAATCGACAAGCTATACGCATTAATTCAATTTCCTCATCTGTTTTTAAACAAATCATTTTATAAAAATAAGAATAACAATTTTTCAATAATATTGACTTGAAAGGCCCTTAATTCTTCCTGATTTTAATAACCCATCATAATGTCTATTTAATAAGTGACTTTCTACCTGCTGTAATGTATCTAAAACTACACCTACTAAAATAAGCAACGAAGTTCCACCAAAAAAAGAAGAAAACCCCCCCTGTATTCCAAACATTTTTGCAAAAGCAGGCATAATTGCGACTAATGAAAGAAATAAAGACCCCCCAACAGTTAACTTTGACATAACATCATCAATATATTCTGCCGTTTTTTTACCAGGTTTGATACCTGGTATAAACCCATTGTTACGTTTTAAATCTTCTGATATCTGTTTTGGATTAATTGTAATAGCTGTATAAAGCCAAGTAAATATAACTATTAACACTACATTTGTAAAATTATACAAAAAACTACTACTATTAGTTAATGGAATAAATAATTTTGATATTACGTTCATTTTGTTAGAGCCAAAACCTATTAAAGAGATAGGAATAAACATAATAGCTTGAGCAAAAATAATAGGCATTACATTAGCAGCATTCACTTTTAATGGCAAATATTGCCTAACACCTCCGTATTGTCGATTTCCAACCATTTGTCTAGCATATTGAACTGGTATTCTTCTTGTCCCTTGCACCAAAAGAATTGATCCAGCAATAACAATTAACAAAATAATTATCTCAAGTAAAAACATTACCAATCCTCCAGATGTTTCGTTAATTCTTGATACAATCTCTTGAACTAAAGCTTGTGGTAAACGAGCAACGATACCAATCATAATAATAAAAGAAATCCCGTTTCCTATTCCCTTATCTGTAATACGTTCACCAAGCCACAACACAAACATAGAACCTGCAGCAAGAATAATGATAGAAGAAAAAGTAAACCATATTCCACCTGGAAAATCAGAGCCAACAGATTTCATCTGTCTATGTAAGTTAATAAGATATGTTGGAGCTTGTACTACTAAAACTAACAATGTCAGATACTGTGTATATTGGTTTATTTTTCTACGTCCACTTTCTCCTTCGTATTGAAGTTTCTGAAAGTATGGAATTGCAACTACAAACAACTGGATCACAATCGACGCTGATATATATGGCATAATTCCTAATGCTACAATAGAAGCATTTGAAAACGCACCACCAGAAAACATATCCAACAAACTCATTAACCCTCCCTGCGTTTGCATTTTTAACCCACTTAAAGAAGTAGGATCAATACCAGGCAGAGTAACAACCGATAAAAAACGATAAACTAAAATTAGAAAAAAAGTTACAACTATACGCGATTTTAAATCCTCTATTTTCCAAATGTTTTTTACTATTTCAACTATTCTCATATATACACATTTAGAGCTTAATTACCGACCCTCCAACCTTTATAATTGCCCTTTCAGCTGCTTTTGAAAAAGCATCGGCAGTAATTTCTAATTCAGAAGTAATGACTCCTTTTGCAAGGATCTTCACTAACCGATTTGAAGAAACAAGTCCAAAATTTATAAAATCATTAATGCCAATTTTTGTTGAACCACACATGTCAGACACTCGCTGAATAGCATCAAGGTTAACTACTTTATACTTTATATGCTTAACATTCTTAAAACCAAACTTTGGCACCCTTCTTTGTATAGGCATCTGACCTCCTTCAAACCCTATTTTTTTAGAGTATCCAGATCTTGATTTTTGTCCTTTATGTCCCCTTGTTGATGTTCCACCAATCGTTGATCCTTGACCTCTACCAACTCTTTTATGATTTTTTACGGCTCCTATTGCCGGTTTTAAATTAGATAAATTCATTTCTGCATAAAAAAAATAAAATATAAAATTAAACTTTAAAAATAAAATATTAATAAATCTATTTTAACATTTGCAAACTCAAATTATTTTTCTACACTAATTAAATGCTTTACTTTTTTTATCATGCCTCTAATAACCGGATTATCATTATGTTCAACTTTATTACCAATTTTTTTCAACCCTAAAGAATTCAAAGTTCTTTTTTGTTTTTTAGAACATCCAATGTGACTCGATGTTTGTTTAATTTTTATAATTACCATCTTACAATCACCCTTCAAATACTTTTTTTATTGATATACCTCTATTTTGAGAAACCATATAAACATTTCTCAATTCACTTAAAGCAGCAATAGTGGCTTTAACCATATTATGCGGATTAGACGATCCCTTAGATCTTGCCAAAACATCAGTTATCCCAGTACTCTCTAACACTGCTCGCATTGCACCACCTGCTTTTACTCCTGTACCTGGAGCAGCTGGCTTAATCAATACGCAAGCTCCACCAAATTTAGATGTCTGTTCATGTGGTATAGTTCCACTATAAATAGGTATTTTTATTAATCGTTTTCTAGCTAAAACAGCACCTTTAGCAACTGCTGCAGCAACCTCTCCTGCTTTGCCAAGTCCAAATCCAACTAATCCATTACCATTTCCAACTACTACAATCGCTCTAAAACTAAACGTACGTCCACCTTTAGTAACTTTAGTTACACGTTTAATAGTAACCAACCGATCTTTTAATTCTAAATTTTCTACTATTTTTCTTTTATTATTTACTATCATAATTTTTAATTAAAACTTAAGGCCTTCTATGCGAGCAGCACTTGCAAATTCTTTAACTCTTCCATGGTATAAATATCCATTTCGATCAAAAATTACTGACGTAATACCAACTTGTTTCGCCTTTTGCGCCATTAATATTCCAGTTTTAAAAGCTGTCTTTTTTTTAGAATTTCTCTCCACAATTGAAAGAGAAGACGCAGAAACCAAAGTGCTCCCAGTTAAATCATCAATCAACTGAGAATAAATTTGTTTATTGCTTCTATACACAGTCAATCGTGGACAATTCTTAGTACCAAAAATATATTTACGAATACGCTTTTTGATTTTAAATCTCCTTACTGTTTTATCAATCATAATAATTAAAATTTCTAAAATTTTATTTATTTGTCGACTTTCCTGATTTTTTACGAAACATTTCACCAACGAAACGAATACCCTTCCCTTTATATGGATCTACTTTTCTAAAAGAACGTATCTTCGCGCATGCTTGTCCAAGCAATTGTTTATTGGCTGATTCCAAAATAATAAGAGGATTTTTATTTCGTTCATTTCTAGTTTCAACGTTGATCTCAATTGGTAATTGTAGATAGATATTGTGTGTATACCCTAGTGCAAAATTTAATAAATTACCAGTATTCATAACACGATACCCGATCCCTACTAATTCTAATTCTTTTTTATACCCTTTCGAAACACCAACAATCATATTGTTAACCAATGAACGATACAACCCATGTAAAGCCTTACTTTTTTTTTCATCATTCAATCTATATACTATCAGTTCATTTTTCTTTATTTCAATTTTAATAACTGGACTTATTTGCTGGCGCAACTCCGCCTTTGGCCCTTTTACAACAATTAAATTATCAATTTGCGTTACAATCACTCCATTTGGAATTATTATAGGCAACTTACCTATTTTTGACATATAACCTTAAGACTTTTAACTAATAAACATAACACAAAATTTCACCACCAATTCGCAAATTACAAGCTTCTTTATTAGTAATTACACCTTTTGAAGTTGATAATATAGCAATTCCCAAATTATTCAGTACACGAGGCATTTTTTTATGACTCGTATATTTTCGCAACCCAGGTGTAGATATGCGCTTTAATACTCGAATTGCATTCACTTTATTTACATTGTCATACTTCATAGCAATCCTTATCATCCCTTGAAATTTGTCTTTCACAAAAATATAATTCAAAATATAACCATTATCAAAAAGAATCTTAGTGATTTCTTTTTTCAAATTTGATGCAGGAATTTCTACTATTCTATGTTTAGCCTTAATAGCATTTCTCAACCTTGTCAAATAATCTCCAATCGGATCAGTCATAATATAAACCAGTTTAATCCACAGAAATAAATATCGCGAAGTTACAAACTTTTTATTAAACAAATACAATTTATTTTTACCAACTCGCCTTTTTCACACCTGGCACTATCCCTTTAGATATCATTTCTCGCAATTGTATTCTTGAAACTCCAAACTGTCTAACATATCCTCTTGAACGTCCAGTAATTTTACAACGATTATGCAACCTAACAGGAGATGCATTTTTAGGTAAAAGTTGCAATCCTTCATAGTTACATTCCTTTTTAAGTTTTGCTCTTTTATTTGCATATTTAGCAACTAACCTTGCTCGTTTTAATTCTCGAGCTTTCAATGATTCTTTAGCCATAAATATTAAAATTTGAATTCTTTTCTTTTTTTTTGAATGGCAATCCAAATTCCTTCAATAAATGATACCCTTCATTATCTGTTTTTGCAGAAGTAACAAATGTAATATTCATTCCAACTATTTTTACAATATTATCTATATTTATTTCTGGGAAAATAATTTGTTCACGAATTCCAAGTGTATAATTGCCATGTCCATCGAGCTTATTTTTTATTCCTTTAAAATCTCTAATACGCGGCAAAGCTGCGCGAATTAAACGTTCAAGAAATTCGTACATACGGTCACGACGAAGAGTAACCATCACTCCAATTGGCATTTTCTTACGAAGTTTAAAATTAGATATATCTTTTTTCGAAACAGTTACTATCGCTTTTTGTCCAGTAATAGCAGTTAATTCTTGAATAGCAGCATCAATAATTTTTTTATTTGCCACCGCAACTCCCAATCCTTGATTAATTACTATTTTTTTTAACACAGGAACCTGCATTATCGAAGAATAATTAAATTCTCTAATAAAAGTCGGAATAACTTTTTCTTTATATATTTTAAGTATACTGCTCCTCATTTAATTTCCTCCCCAGATTTTCTAGAAAAACGAGCCAATACTCCATTTTTGTTCAATTTTCTACAAATTCGCACATAATCACCATTATTGTCCAAAACATTTAAATTTGAAATATGAACAGATAATTCTTTTTTTTCAAAACCTCCTTGATTATGTTTAGCACTTGGTTTTACACTTTTAGAGACAACATTAACCCCATCTACTAAGGCACGCCTCTCTTTCACAAACACTTTTGATACACGTCCAGTTTTTCCTTTATCATTTCCAGAGTTTATATAAACTACATCTCCTTTTTTTATATGCAATTTACTCATTATTCATTTACAGTTTTCAATTTTCAATAACAAACTTTTATAATACTTCCGAAGCTAAAGATACAATCTTCATGTTTACAGCACGAAGCTCACGAGCAATAGGTCCAAATACTCTACTTCCCTGCATCTCTCCAGCAGAATTCAAAAGAACACAAGCATTATCATCAAATCGAATATAAGTTCCATCGTCACGACGAATCTCCTTTTTTGTACGTACAACAATGGCTTTAGATATTGCTCCTTTTTTAAGATCACTTGATGGCACAACACTCTTAATAGTTATAACAATCATGTCACCAATAGAAGCATACCTTTTCTTTGTTCCTCCTAATACTCTAATACACAACACATCTTTCGCTCCAGAATTATCAGCCACCTTAAGTTTTGATTCTTGTTGGATCATATATTAACTACTTTTTTAATTATTTTTACCAATCTCCATTTTTTAGTTTTACTTAGTGGACGAGTTTCCATAATTTTAACGCTATCCCCAATATTACACTCATTATTTTCATCATGAGCACATATTTTTTTTGTTTTGTTTACAAATTTTCCATACACAGGATGTTTCTCCTTCCATTTAACAGCAATAATAATGGATTTATCCATTTTGTTACTGAAAACAGTTCCAACCAATTCCTTTCTCAATGGTCTATTTTCTTTCATTAATAACATTATTTATTAATATTTCTTTGAGCTATTTCTGTTTTTATTTGAGCTATTTTTTTACGAGAAAAAGTAATTAACGCCGTATTATTCAATGGAGAAATTCTATGATTAATTTTTTTTCGTCCATATAATTTTAACTCAATTTTCAACTTCTCTATTAATTCACCATTTGTTAAACTCTTAATTTCATCATTTTTCATACAAAAAATCTAATTATTAAAATCATAATCATGCTTTACAATAAATTTTGTAGTAATTGGAAGTTTTTGAGCAGCCAATCTTAGAGCTTTTTTTGCAATATTAAACTCTACACCTTCAACTTCAAAAAGAATTCTTCCTGGAGTAACCTGTACAACAAACCCCTCTGGATTCCCTTTGCCTTTCCCCATCCTTACTTCAGCTGGTTTTTTAGTAATGGGCTTATCAGGAAAAACTCTGATCCATACCTGCCCTTCACGTTGCATATGGCGAGTAACGGCAATTCTAGCAGCCTCTATTTGACGTCCTGTAATCCATTTAGCTTGCAATGATTTAATGCCAAAAGATCCAAAAGATAATCGATTACCACGCTGCGCATTTCCCTTCATTCTTCCCTTTTGTGACTTTCTAAATTTTGTTTTCTTGGGTTGTAACATTTTCCCTGATATATTTAATATTTATGATTTCTAAAAATTATAATTTAATCATATAAAATTATTAAAACGAAACAATATATCAATAACAAATTGAGCAGATGTACACTTTTTTACATTTATATATAAACAAACAAATCAATTTTAAATTATTATCGTTTTTTTAAGTTCTTACCTTTCACAGATTCATGCTTGTTAACAGTAATACTACGCTTAAAATCTTTTTGAATAAAAAATTGTGAAATATGATTTTGTTTATGATATATATCCCCTCTACAAATCCAAACTTTTATACCTAATAACCCAACCTTAGTCAAAGCCTCAGATAAAGCATAATCAACATCTGCACGTAGCGTATGCAATGGCACCCTTCCTTCTTTATATACTTCAGAACGAGCTATTTCAGCGCCATTCAAACGTCCAGAAATCTGTATTTTAATTCCTTCTGCTCCAATTCGCATAGTAGAAGTAATAGCTGTTCTTATAGCATGACGATAAGCCATTTTATTCTCAACTTGTCTAGCAATACCATTTGCAACAATATTTGCATCTAATTCAGGTTTCTTTACATCAAAAATATTTATTTGAATTTCTTTATCAGTAATTTTTTTCAACTCTTCTTTCAATTTATCTACCTCTTGTCCACCTTTACCTATAATAACACCAGGTCTAGCTGTAGATATAATCACAGTAACTAACTTTGAAGTTCGTTCAATAATAATACGAGATAGATTTGCCTTTACAAGTCGAGTATTCAAATATTTACGAATTTTATTATCTTCACATAAAATATCTCCATAACGCTCACCTCCATACCAATTAGAATCCCACCCACGAATACCACCTAAACGATTACTTATAGGATTGACTTTTTGTCCCATTTTGCATTTACATTTTTTTTGTGCCTATATATAAAACTATACTACTAAAGCGCTTACAAATACGATTCGCTCTTCCTCTTGGAGCAGGACGCATTCTTTTCAAGGAAGAAGAAGAATTAACCGCAATCGTTGTTACGAACAATTTTTCATCCCCAGCTTGAGAACCTGTTTTTTGCTCCCAATTAGAAATAACCGATCTAAGCAATTTCTCTATTTTTAAAGAAATTTGTTTTTTACCAGAAAATTTTAAAACACTTAAAGCTTTAAATACTTCCATTCCACGAATCATATCAACTACGAGACGCGCCTTACGCGCAGGAACAGACACATTATTCAGTTTTCCAAAATAACATATTTTACGATTTTCTTTTATTTTTTCAGCTGAAATTCTTTTTCTAATTCCCATAATCTACCAATTACTTTTACTTTTTTCTATTACCAGCATGACCACGAAATTGACGTGTAATAGAGAACTCTCCAAGTTTATGTCCAACCATATTTTCTGTAACATACACAGGAACAAATTTATTGCCATTATGAACTGCAATAGTATGCCCAACAAAATCAGGTGAAATCAAAGATGATCTTGCCCAAGTTCTTATAACACTTTTTTTCTTGGTAGCATTCATTGTCATGATTTTTTTTTCTAACTTAACATTTATGTAAGGACCTTTTTTTAAAGAACGACCCATAATAATTTACACTCAAAAATTAATTGATTTAAAACTATTTTTTCCTTTTTGTAACAATATATTTAGAAGAATATTTTTTTACATCTCTTGTCTTTAATCCCTTTGAATATATTCCTTTACGAGACCTAGGATGTCCTCCAGAAGCACGCCCCTCACCTCCTCCCATTGGATGATCAACAGGATTCATAACTACACCTCTGACATGAGGACGATGCCCTAACCACCTTTCCCTACCAGCCTTACCTGATTTTTCTAAAATATGATTAGAATTACCTACACTACCAATGGTCGCCCTACAAGACGAAAGTATTTTACGTATTTCACCTGAAGGTAATTTAATAATTGAGTAATTATTTTCTTTAGAAACAATTTGTGCAAACACTCCAGCAGAACGAACCATTTTAGCTCCTTGACCTGGACACAATTCTATATTATGAATTAATGTTCCTAAAGGAATATTAAATAATGTAAGAGTATTTCCAACATCTGGACTAATATTTTCCCCAGAAATTAACACTTGATTTATTTTCAATCCATCTGGAGCAATAATGTAACTCTTTCTTCCATTAGAATAATATAACAAAGCAATTCTAGCAGAACGATTTGGATCATATTCTATAGATTTTACTACTGCTGATACTCCATCTTTATTTCTCTTGAAATCTATTAAACGAAGCTTACGTCTGTGCCCACCACCAATATGACGCATTGTTCTGTGCCCATCAGAACTGCGTCCTCCAGATTTTTTTTCACCAAAAACAAGAGATTTTTCTGGCTTCTTCACTGTAATTTCACTGAAAATACTGATAACCTTATGCCTTTGTCCTGGAGTTGTTGGATTTAATTTATTTACTTTCATCGTAACTTTTAATTAAAATTTATCTCCATAAAAATCTATTGTTTCCCCATTTTTCAACATTACAATTGCCTTTTTGAAACTCTTTTTCCACCCACTCACAACTCCAGTTTTAGTATATCTGAATTTTTTTCTACAACTATAATTCATAGTATTTACCTTTATAACAGAAACATCATAAAGTTCTTTAATCACTTTTTTTATCTCTAATTTATTTGCATTAGGATAAACACGAAATCCTATACAATTTGATTTTTTATCTGTAATTTTAGTTTGTTTTTCTGTTACAATAGGTTTAATGATAAGCATTTTCATTAAAATTCAAAATTTATTAATAATATTTATTGAACTTTCAAAAAAAATCAAACGTGCAGCATCTAACAAATTATAAGTATTCAAATCAGAAACAGTTGTTACTTTTATCTTTGGAATATTTCTTACGGACAAAAAAATATTATTATTTTTTTTTGATAAAATAATAAGTACTTTTTCGTTTTCAGTTTGTATTTTCAAATTTTTGGCTATTGTCAAAAACTCTTTAGTTTTTGGATGCTGTAATGAAAAATCTTCAATAATAGTAATAGAACCAGTACTAAATTTATGAGACAAAACAATCTTACGAGCTAATTTTTTTTCTTTTTTATTTAATTTAAAACCATAACTCCTTGGTCTGGGCCCAAATACACTAGCACCTCCTATAAAAATAGGAGAATTAATATCTCCATGACGAGCACATCCACTCCCTTTTTGACGCCCTAATTTGCGAGTACTACCGCAAACTCTACTTCTTTCTTTAATCATAGCTGTCCCTTGGCGTATATTACTTAAATATCGTTTTACATCCATATAAACAACATGTTCACGTAATCTAACACCAAAAACTTTTTTTTCTAAAACAATTTGCCTTCCTGTATCTTCTCCTTTAATATTAAAAACATTTGCTTCCATTAACACTTAATTATTACAATTGATCCCTTTGATCCAGGAACTGATCCTTTAATTAACAATAAATTATGCTCAGGTACCAATTTCAATACCTCAAGATTTTGTATAGTCACTCTTTGATTCCCCATATGACCAGCCATACGCGTACCCTTAAATACTTTTGCAGGGTAAGAACATGCACCTATAGATCCAGCATGCCTTTGACGATCACTTTGCCCAAGAGTTGCCTCTCCTACGCCTTTAAACCCATGTCGCTTTACAACACCTTGAAACCCTTTTCCCTTTGATACTCCAACCACATTAACGTATTTTTCACCGTCAAGGTGACTAACGGTTATAATATCACCACATTTATACTGTTTTTCTTCTTTAAATTCAAATAAATACCTTTTAAATGACGCTCCACTATTTTTAAAATGACCTTGTTCCGGTTTTGTAGTATGTTTTTTACTTTTATCACCAAATCCTAATTGTATAGATTTATAACCATCTTTTTCAAGAGTTTTCACCTGAGTAACAACACACGGCCCAGCTTCTATAACAGTACACGGCATGCTCTTCCCATCTGAATTAAATACAGACGTCATTCCAATTTTTTTTCCAACTAATCCTCGCATTACAACCGACAATTTAAATAAAAAATAACAAATACTTCATAAGTTTGCACCAAAAAATTTTAAATTAGACATAAGCTACCCTTTTATTTCAACATCCACACCACTAGGCAAATCTAAACTTGTCAACGCATCAACTACTTTAGTAGTTGATGCGTAAATATCGATCAAACGCTTATAAGAAGCCAGCTCAAATTGCTCACGAGATTTTTTATTAACAAAAGTCGCACGATTTAATGTAAAAACACGCCTCTGAGTTGGAAGTGGAATTGGACCACTAACATGATCAACAATCCCTTTGATCGTTTTAACAATTTTCTCAGCAGATTTATCTACTAAATTATAATCGTAAGATCTTAACTTAATTCTAATTCTATTACCCATATTTTTATTTTTCTTCGCAGTTCAAAGATAAAATATTTATGAACAATTATTTCAAAATATTATGTTTTTATGTGCTAAAAACATAATATTAATTTTATTTAATCAAATCTACTCGCCCTTTTGTTTCCATCAACACTGTTTTAGAAATTAAAACTGGCACTTCTTCATAATGTGAAAAAGACATAGTACTTGTAGCACGTCCAGATGTGATAGTACGCAAAATTGTCACATAACCAAACATTTCTGATAATGGTACATATGCTTTTATAAGCCTTGATGATCCTAAACGAGTAATATCGACAGACTCTATACGTCCACGACGTTTATTCAAATCTCCAATTACATCCCCCATATTTCCATCAGGAGTGACCACTTCAATTTTCATGATTGGTTCTTTCAAAACTGGACCAGCTTTTTCAACAGCATTTTTAAATGCCTGAATAGCACATATCTCAAATGACAATTGATCAGAATCTACAGGATGGTAAGAACCATCAATAACAGTTACTTTCAACTTATCCAATACATAACCACCTAAAACTCCATTTTTCATTGCTCTAAAAAACCCTTTTTGAATGGAAGAAATATACTCTTTAGGAATGTTTCCTCCCTTTACTTCATTTACAAATTGCAAATCACCATTAAAATTTTGATCAACTGGTTCTATACAAACAATTATATCTGCAAATTTACCACGACCACCAGTTTGTTTTTTATATACCTCCCTCCACTTTACTGCTTTAGTAATGGCTTCCCTATATGATACTTGAGGACGCCCTTGATTACAATCAACATTAAATTCTCGCTTCAATCTATCAACAATTATTTCTAAATGAAGTTCGCCCATGCCAGAAACAATTGTTTGCCCTGTTTCTTCATTTGTTTTTACGGTAAACGTTGGATCTTCCTCTGCCAATTTAGAAAGACCTAATCCTAATTTATCCAAATCTTTTTGAGTAATAGGTTCAATTACTATACTAATCACAGGACTTGGAAAATCCATAGATTCTAAAACAATTGGATTACTTTCATCGCATAATGTATCTCCAGTACGAATATCTTTAAATCCAATACCTGCTCCAATATCACCACATCCAATATATTCCATTGGATTTTGCTTATTAGAATGCATCTGGAACAATCTTGAAATTCGTTCATTTTTTCCAGAACGAGGATTATAAACATAAGAACCAGCTTCTAATTTCCCAGAATATACACGAAAAAAACATAGTTTCCCAACATAAGGATCCGTAGCAATTTTAAACACTAAAGCACACAAAGGGGCCGACGAATCTGGATTACGAGTTATTTTTTTTTTAAAATTATTTGGATGAACACCTTCGATTACAGCTGAATCCATTGGACTTGGCAAATAAGCACACATGGCATCTAACAAAGGTTGTACCCCTTTGTTCTTAAAAGAAGATCCGCAAATTACTGGATTAATTTTCATGGTTAATGTGCCTTTACGAATAATTCTGCGAATTTCATCTTCAGTAATTGCACTTGGATCATCAAAATATTTATTCATCAAAGCATCATCCATTTCAACTAAAATTTCTAGCATTTTAATTCTCCAATGTTCAGCCTCTGAAACAATTTCTATTGGGATTTTTTCAACAGAATAAGATGCACCATTACAATCAGAGTCATTATGCCAATACAAAGCTTTCATTTGTACTAAATCTACAACCCCGCAAAATTTCTCTTCAGATCCTATTGGTATTTGAAGAGGACATGGATTAGAACCCAATTTATTTTTTATTTGCTGCAATACTTCAAAAAAATTTGCTCCAGAACGATCCATTTTATTTACATATCCGATCCTAGGCACGTGATATTTATCTGCTTGGTACCATACAGCCTCAGATTGAGGTTCAACACCTCCTACCGCGCAAAAAACAGCAACAGCCCCATCTAAAATACGCAAGGAACGCTCTACCTCTACAGTGAAATCTACATGGCCCGGAGTATCAATTAAATTAATTTTATACATATCACCACAATATTGCCAACTTGTAGTAGTTGCCGCTGAAGTAATCGTAATACCACGTTCTTGTTCCTGTGCCATCCAATCCATTATTGCAGAACCATCATGAACTTCACCAATTTTGTGAGTAAGACCTGTATAAAAAAGTATTCTCTCAGACGTTGTTGTCTTACCAGCATCAATATGAGCCATAATGCCAAGATTGCGAGTATATTTTAATTGATTATCCAAAATCTTCTTGCCTCGATTTTTTAATTTTAATTATATATAATGTTAATTTTAAAAAACTTTCATTTTTTGTTCAAAATCTAAAATATGCAAACGCTTTATTAGCTTCAGCCATTTTATGCATATCTTCTTTTTTTTTATATGCACCACCTTGTTTGTTAAAAGCATCCAAAATTTCGGACGCTAACTTATCAGACATTGACTTACCAGCTCTCTTTCTGGCAAAAAAAATCATATTTTTCATAGAAATAGTTTCTCTTCTTTTAGGGGAAATTTCAGTTGGAACTTGAAAAGTAGCACCACCAACTCTTCTGTGCCTCACTTCTACAATCGGAGATACATTATCAACAGCTTGCTTCCAAATTTCAATAGAAGACATTTGTTCATCAGGAAATTTGCCTTTTAATTTTTCCAAAGCAGAATAAAAAATATTAAACGCCAAACTTTTTTTCCCACTGTACATTAAATGATTGACAAATTTTGCTACTTTGTAACTTCTAAATGCAACATCTGGAAGTGGCGCCTTACTAAGGCGTTTCGTTTTTCTCATTATTATACTTGAATTTTTGTTGTAACGAAATCCATAATAAAAATTAAAACTAAAAAGTAAAAATTTATAAGTAACCTACAATAACACTACATAAAATTACAATGAGACAATTCATTTGCCCAATGGTTTCTTTTTATTTTTATTTTTATTAGACAAAGCTGATTTTTCTTCTGATACTTTAGGACGTTTTGCTCCATACCTAGACCGCCCTTGCATTCTACCGTTTACACCTACGGTATCTAAAGCTCCACGTATGACATGGTAACGAACACCTGGAAGATCTTTTACTCTACCTCCCCTTACCAATACAATAGAATGCTCTTGTAAATTGTGTCCTTCACCAGGTATATACGCATTAACTTCTTTAAAATTAGTCAAACGTACACGCGCAACTTTACGCATAGCAGAATTTGGCTTCTTAGGCGTCGTCGTATAAACTCTAACACAAACACCCCTTCTTTGTGGGCATAATCCCAATGCTGGAGCCTTGCCTTTTTCAACAGACATAACCCTACCTTTTCTTACTAATTGTTGGATTGTAGGCATACTTAAAAAATATCACTTAACATTCAAATTTAAAACTTTACGACATAAAACACACTAAAGATATAACAATTAGTTTAATAACTAAAAAAAATACATGAAAAATTCACTCTTATAAGAATTAAAGACAACTATTAGAAAATATAATGACAAATTATTCATAATATTCATAATTTGTCATTATATAGGCAATACCATAAATTTATTCGCTAAAATTGTATTCGGAAAAATTTCTTGAGCCTCTTTTAATAAAGAGAGTTCATCGGAATAACGAGCAGAAAAATGACCAATCACAAGTTTTTTTACATTAGCGAACTTAGCAATTAATGCTGCTTGCTTTGCTGAAGAATGACAAGTTTTTTTAGCTCGTACCAAATCTTCACTTTTAAAAGTTGCTTCATGGTAAAGTAAATCAACATTAGTTATTAACGGAATAATTTTTTCATGATACATTGTATCTGAACAATAAGCATATTTACGAGAAAAATTTGTAGTTTTTTTTGAAATATTTTGTGTTATTTTTTTATTGGATAAATTAAAATCGTTAAACTTATGTGTATTTTTAATTAAATTATTTTGAATACACATTTCTTGAATGATATTAACACATGGCTTCTTAAATTTTTCTTCAAATAAAAATCCAACAGTCGGAACTCTGTGTTTCAAAGGAATAGTAAATATATTTAATTTTTGATCTTCATATATTAATTCACTACAATTTGGATCAAAAGAACGAAACAATATCTGATAAGATATTTCTTTGCAGAAATATCTTATCAATGGTTGAAATAAACGTTTAGCTTCAGGATGAGAATAAATACACAAATCCGTTGTGCGTTTAAACAAACCAAGTGTATAAATCAAGCCTAATAACCCAAAACAATGATCACCATGCAAATGTGAAATAAAAATATGATTAAGTTGTTGAAATTTCAATTTCATTGTTCGAAATTGAAATTGACTTCCTTCTCCACAATCAATCATATACAATTTCCCACAAAAATTGATAATTTGTGAACTTAAAGAATGTTTAATAAATGAAAGTGCAGATCCACAACCCAATATATTTATTTCAAACTGATTCATAAAATTATTTTATTTGCTTAAATTCAAACATTATAAGTTTAAGTTTGTAAACATTGATTACAATCAATTAAAAATTTTTGACTCGCTTTATACGATGAACTTAATAATTTAGACTTAAAATAAAAAACAACATTTTCAATAAAAAATATAAATAAAAAAGCAATATCACGCAATTAATAAAAATTTTACTTCTGGAATAATCATCTATTTGTCATTAATAAACTCCATTTCAAATTCACTAAAATATTTAGCTTAACAACGTAATCAATAATAACTATACTCTAGACTAATAACTGTTTGATCAAAGTAAGTAGAACCAACACTCAAATCATTACATCAATTTATAATTAATTGCTTAATTTTTAAATACTTTTTTCAAAAATTAAAAGTATCGCTAATCAATTATAAAAAATAAATTATATTATCATGATATATAGTTCAATCACAATAATTTTTTCTAAACATTAGAAGTATAATCAACTTTATATCTAAATCTTTCATTACAAAAATTACATCAAAATTACGTTTTGTAAAACACAAAAAATCTAATCTTCTTTATTTGCCAGCCTCATTTCATTGCAAATGAATTGAATATTTTACATTAATGTTCACAAATGCACAAAATTTGAGGTATATTATCAATACATCTACTGCAAATTTGTTTATGAATATTTGGTATCAATATTCATAAACAAATTTGCAACATTTTCAGAAAAAAACTAATATTTTCAATATATTTTTAATTCTTGCTTTATTAGCATAAATGTTATGCGATTTATTAAAAAATAATATCTATAAAAAAAATTTTAAGCATAAATAATCATGTAATCATGTAATTAGATTCTAGCATATACGCTAGAATCTAGTGAATTTAGTACACTAAATACAGTAAATTAATGATTTTCACTTAAAATTATTGCGTTCGCTTTATTATTTTACTCAGCTCTTTGTATTAAATAACTTTCGAACATGTTTTTCAACAGTTTCATCTTCTACTTTAACAAATAACAAATTCAATTGATCAATCTGGTCTCCAGCTTTTAATAAATCCATTTCTCCAAATTGATTCCATTTTAAATTTTCTTTGTGAAGAAATTTTCGAATTTTTGCAGTTGTAAATGGTAAAAAAGGATCAAATATAATAGTAAGATTTACTATCATTTGCAATGCAACATTCAAAACAGTGGCTCTACGAATAGAAATTTTATCTGCAATTTTCCATACTTCAGTGTCTGTTAAATATTTATTTCCAATACGTGCTAAATTCATCGCTTCTTTCAAAGCATCTCGAAAGCGATATTGTTCTAACCAATTTTCTATAATGATTTTTTTTGAAAAAAAATCATTTAAAACACATTGATCAAGGCTTGTTAATTTTTCACGAAATGGAACATTCCCACCAAAATATTTATGTGTAAGAACAGAAACTCTGTTAATAAAATTCCCTAGAATAGCAACTAATTCATTGTTATTACGTATTTGAAAATCTTTCCATGTAAAATCACTATCTTTATTCTCTGGAGAGTTAGCAATTAAGACGTAACGTAAACTATCCTCTTGTCCAGGAAATTCATCTATATATTCGTGTAACCAAATTGCCCAGTTGCGAGAAGTAGATATTTTTTTCCCTTCCAAATTTAAAAATTCACTAGCTGGCACATTGTTTGGTAAAATATACCCACCATGAGCTTTTAACATTACTGGAAAAATAATACAATGAAATACAATATTATCTTTGCCAATAAAATGTACAAGTTTTGTACTAGAATCTTTCCACCATTTTTCCCAATCATTTGGGAAAAACTCTATCGTATTAGATATATAACCTATTGGAGCATCAAACCACACATACAAAACTTTACCCTCAACACCTTCTATTGGAACAGGAATTCCCCAATCAAGATCTCTAGTTACAGCACGATCGGACAAGCCTGCGTTTAACCATGATTTACACTGACCAAAAACATTAGGTTTCCATTCTTTATGTTCTTCTAAAATCCATTTTTTTAACCATTTCGTATAATTGTCTAAAGGCAAATACCAATGTTTAGTTTTTTTCATTTCAGGCAAAGTATTTGTAACAATAGACTTAGGATTAAGTAAATCCGTAACACTAATAGAAGATCCACAAGATTCACATTGATCTCCGTATGCATACTTGTATCCACACAAACGACAAGTACCTATTATATAACGATCTGCAAGAAATAATCTGGCACGAGCATCATAATATTGATCTGTAATTTTTTCAACTAATTTCCCTTTATCATACAAACATCGGAAAAAAATGGATGCTGTGTGGCGATGTATTGATGAAGATGTCCTAGAGTAAATATCAAAAGTAATTCCAAAATCCTCAAGAGATTTTTTAATAATACGATGGTATCGATCTACAATTTTTTTCGGCGTAACACATTCTTCCATAGCTTTCAATGCAATTGGCACACCATGTTCATCAGATCCACAAACAAACAAAACTTCTTCACCTCTTAATCGTAAATATCTAGCATAAATATCTGCTGGTATATAAACACCTGCTAAATGACCAATATGGATAGGTCCATTAGCATAAGGAAGCGCAGCAGTGATTAAAACTCTTCTATATTTTCCAAACACATCCATCAAATATTAATTATTATTTTACAGTTTATACTTAATAAAAAATGTACACTATAACATATCAAAAATAATTTTTATAATTTTGAAATTCAATAATAATCAAACTAAAATTTTGTTAACTCTAATCAAACAATTTTTGGTTTATGTTTGAATTATGTCCATTGGTAGATAAATTTGGAAATACAATAGGCTCAGCTACTCGCAATGATTGCCATAATGGCAACAAATTACTACATCCAGTTGTTCATTTACACATTTTTAATGAAAAAGGAGAACTTCTTCTTCAAAAACGGGCTTCCCACAAATATGTTCAACCAAAACGATGGGATACTTCAGTTGGTGGACATGTTAAATATGGAGAAAAAATAGAGGATGCTCTAACAAGAGAAGCATATGAAGAATTAAACATTAAAAATTTTATACCATACTTTATTAAATCTTACATATTCGAATCAAACATTGAACAAGAAAAAATTTATTCTTATAAAACAACTTATATGTCATCTCCTGTTTATTTCAACACAAAAGAAATAGAAAGTATTCGTTTTTGGAATTTGGAAGAAATTATCCAAAATATTGGGAAAAATTTATTTACTCCAAATTTTGAATATGAATTTTGTTTTCATTTATTTACTATGAGATAGTAGTATTTATAGTAATTTTTAAAAAATATCTTAAATATAACTGAATTGTTTTTAAACACCATGTACATATACTCATTAATACTTTAATTTAATTAAAACATGTATAACACACAATTGATAAAATCCAAAAATCATAATTGACCTTCTTATCTTAAGAAGATCAATTATGATTTAAAAATTAAAAACTTAAAGATAATTTAATTTTTTGCCACTTTGTTTTTTCAAATTAATTGGCTTTAAATATTCTTAACATTAAACTAAAATTTTATATATTAACTCAAAAAATAATATTAAGTCTAATAATAAATTCGATATGTTTAATAATCTAAAATTAGTACTAACAATTGTACTAAGAATTATTGCTTGTATATAACAAATAATTACATTTGCAAGAACCAAATGTATAACTATACAAAATGATAAAAGAACTAAAAAATCTAACACCAAAAGACGTAAATTTTTCTCAGTGGTATAACGATATAATCATCAACGCTGATTTAGCAGAGAACTCTGATATACGTGGATGTATGATAGTAAAACCTTATGGATATGCAATATGGGAAAAAATTCAAAAAAAGTTAGATAGCATATTAAAAAAAGCAGGATATTTAAATGTATACTTTCCTTTATTTATTCCTAAATCTTTTTTAAGTAAGGAAGCTGATCATATAAAAGGTTTTTCTAAAGAATGTGCAATAGTAACTCATTATAGATTGAAAAATAGTACAAAAGGGATTGTTATAGATCCTGATGCTAAATTAAAAGAGGAATTAATTGTACGCCCAACTTCTGAGACTATTATCTGGAATACTTATAAAAAATGGATTCAATCTTACAGGGATTTGCCTATTCTTATGAACCAATGGGCAAATGTAATTCGCTGGGAAATGCGCCCTCGTTTATTTTTAAGAACAACAGAATTTCTTTGGCAAGAAGGTCATACAGCTCATGCCACTAAAAAAGAAGCACTCCAAGAAACTTTGAAAGTTCTAAATATATATACTAATTTTGTAGAAAAATACATGGCTATTCCTGTAATTAAAGGGATTAAAACACAAAACGAGCGATTTGCAGGAGCTCTAGACACATATTGCATTGAAGCTTTAATGCAAGACGGGAAAGCATTACAAATGGGTACTTCTCATTTTTTAGGTCAAAATTTTGCAAAAGCTTTTAATGTTCAATTTTTTAATCAAAAAGGCATAAAAGAATATGTATGGGCAACTTCTTGGGGAGTTTCTAGTCGTTTAATTGGGGCATTAGTAATGACACACTCAGATAATAATGGTTTGATATTACCACCTAAACTAGCTCCACAGCAAGTGGTAATTGTTCCTATCATAGAAAAAAATAAAAAAAACTTAATTTTTTTGAATGAAAAAATTACAAATATTATAGATGATTTAAAAAAATCAGGAATTAGTGTAAAGTACGATAATTCTGAAAATAAAAAACCTGGATGGAAATTTGCAAAGTATGAATTAAAAGGAGTCCCTATACGGTTAACTTTTGGGATGAATGATTTGAAAAACGGGACGATTGAAGTTGCTCGCAGAGACACATTAACAAAAAAAATGATTTCTATTAATTGCATTACTAATTATGTAAAAATCCTTTTAAAGGATATTCAAAAAGATATTTTTCAAAAAGCATTAAATTATCATTTAACAAATACTACATATGTAAACACTTATGATGAATTTAAAAACAACATAAAAAATGGTGGATTTATCATGGCTCATTGGGATGGAACTTCTAAAACTGAAAAACAAATTAAAGAAGAAACAAAAGCTACTATTCGTTGTATTCCATTATATGAAGATTTGACATGTGGTAAAGATCTTATAACTGGAATGACATCTAAAAGAAGAGTTGTTTTTGCAAAAACATATTAACAAAATACATATTTTTTTCAAAAAAATTCAAACTAGTTGAAATCAAGATGGAAGCATTTTTTTTGCCTATTGTAATAGGATTTGTTCTTTTTTGTTTTATTTTGTTTTTTTGTTTACATAAAAAAAAAATATATGTTCTAAGATGTAATTATAAAATTTTAAATGATAAATTTAACGAAGTAACTATACAAACAAAAATTGCCGAAAATTCAATTTTTGTTATCCAGAAAAACAATTCCGAATTAAATTCAAAACTCGAAACAAAAGAAAATGAAATCAATTTTTTAAATAGAAAAATCGCTGAAGTAAGAGCAGAAAATAAGGCACTATTAGAAAAACTTTCTACTCAAAAAGAAGAAATCACAAGAATACAAAAAATTGCCCATTTACAATTTGAAAAAATTGCTAATCAAATCCTAGAAGAAAAATCTAATAAATTTATTAAACTAAACCAATTTAATATTGAATCAATTTTAAAGCCATTAGATGATAATATTAGTAGTTTTAGAAAAAAAGTAGAAGAAACTTACGATAAAGAATCAAAAATAAGATTTTCGCTTGGAGAAAAGGTCAAAGAATTAATAGAACAAACTAATAAAGTAAGTAGTGAAGCAAATAACCTAGCAAATGCTCTAAAAAATCAAACAAAAAAACAAGGTAATTGGGGTGAAATGATTCTTGAAAGTGTTCTTCAACAATCAGGGCTGACAAAAGAAAGAGAATATTTTTTACAAGAAACTATTAAAAGTAAAGACGGTAAAATTTTGCGTCCAGATATTTTAGTAAAACTTCCAGATAATCGAACAATCATTATTGATTCCAAAGTTTCATTAATAGCTTATGAACGGTATTCTTCAACAAATGACTTAGATCAACAAAAATTACATATTAAAGATCATTTATACTCTATTAGAGCTCATATTAACGAATTGAGTAATAAAAATTATGATGATTTAGAAACTTCACTAGATTTTACAATGATGTTTATTCCAATAGAACCAGCCTATTTAGTAGCAATTCAAAATGATGGAACTCTATGGTCTGAAGCATATTCCAAAAGAATTTTATTGGTGTGTCCAAATAATTTAATAGCATGTTTAAAAATTATAAACGATTTATGGAAAAAGGAAATGCAAAGCGCAAATGCAAAAGAAATTGTAAAACAAAGCTTATCATTATATGAAAAACTTGTTGGCTTTATTGAAACATTTGAAAAAATAGGGAAACAAATTGAACAAACGCAAGATTCATACATAAAGGCCAAAAATCAATTAACAAACGGAAGGAACAATTTGATAAATCAAGTTATTAAAATGAAAAAGTTAGGATTTAATTCAAAAAAAGAAATCTCAACAACTATATTTTCAACTGAAACAAACTATATTAAAGATTAACAATTAAAAAATTTGGCTAAGTTTAACTTAAAAATAAAATTACAAATTAGTACAAAACAATACTATTATTTTTTAGTTTGTGCTTTAATTATTAATCGTAAAAATTAACTGTAATCATACAAAAAATCAAAATATAAAATATTAATAAAAATTAAAAATTTATATTTTACGATTAATTTATAATAGTACTTTAAAATAAAACATAAGCAGGTTTATTTTATATAAAAGTCAAGCAATTTTTCATTTTCAATATATCCTTGAAAGTGATCGTTAATATTTACGTTTCCAATGCCTATCGGTGTTCCTGTAAAAATTAAATCTCCAATTTTAAGTGTAACAAACTGGCTTACATACTCTATTATTTCGGACACACTAAATATCATGTCTAATGTATTTCCTTTTTGAACTGTGTTTTTATTAATATCCAAACGGAATAACATTTGGTTTATGTCCCATTTAAATTTCTTTATTTTTACTAATGTTCCAATAACTGCAGAATTATCGAAAGACTTATAAAGTTCCCATGGCAATCCAAATTTGTCAAATTTGGATTGTAAATCTTTTGCTGTCATATCAATACCTATTGTAACTTCGTTAAAATATTGATAAGCTAATTTGTATGGTATATTTTTACCAAATTGACTAATTCGCACAACAATTTCAGCTTCATATTGAATTTTTGATGAAAAATTTGGAATACAAAAAGGATCTCCGTTTTTTAACAATGATGTATCAGATTTCATAAAAATAATTGGGTCATTTACTTTCAATTTTTTATTTACATCATCACTTTGAGTTCGATAATTCGAAGCCACACAAATAATTTTCATAAAAACCACCACAATTGTAATTTACATACAAAACCATTTTTAATGATATTAAACAAATACCATGAAAAATTAAAATTAATTTAAAATTATTTTAAACTAACTAAATTAATAATTATTACATAAACTCTTCGTGTTTAATAAATAATTAATTACACAGCTGTAATTTTTATATAAAATGCAATTACACACAAAATTATTTAGTAATACTAAATTTTAGTATTATGCATGATAGAATGTCGTTCTAAATAAAATTAAAAAAAGATTATAAAATCATTACAAAACGATATGAAAATATTTGATAAAAATTTGAGTTATCCATCCATTTATTGAAAATAGAAATTTGATTCTATATCCTTTCATACTTTTAAAGTAATATGAAAAATCTTATTAAATCAGACTAATGATAATTTAAATTCCATGAAAAATTTTAATAATTTCATTTGATAATTAACCATTATTGAATAATAACTATTGTATAAAATATTGCCAATTAAAAACATTTTTTGTAAATTACAAACGTAAGGTTTTAGTAATTAAGCTTATATTAATTCATTATAGCATTGCACTTTGTATTATTCTTTATTTTTGGCTTATCGTTCTAATCATGTTTTTAAAATTTTAACTACTGCTTCTGACAAATTAAATATTGAAGCATATGTTGTAGGTGGGTTTGTTCGTGATATACTACTTAATCGCTCATCCAAAGATATTGATATTGTTTGTGTTGGTAGCGGCATTGCACTAGCAAAGGAAGTATCTAAACAGCTAACAAATTCTGATTTTGCTATTTTTAAAAATTATGGAACAGCTCAGATAAAATATCTGGATATAAAAATAGAATTTGTAGGAGCAAGAAAAGAATCTTATAATTGGAATTCTCGGAATCCTGAAATAAAAAATGGAACGTTTGAAGAAGATATAAAACGTAGAGATTTTACAATCAATACTTTAGCTGTATGTATAAATAAATCCAATTTTGGAAAATTAATAAATCTTTTTGACGGATTAACAGATTTAGAAAAATGTATTATTAGAACACCACTTAATCCATCTATAACTTTTTCAGATGACCCATTACGGATGTTACGTGCAATTCGTTTTGCATCTCAACTAGGATTTTTTATAGAAACAAAAACTTTTGAAGCAATAAAAAATAATTGTAATCGAATAACAATTATTTCAAAAGAACGAGTAGTGTCTGAATTAAACAAAATCATACTATCTCCACGTCCTTCAATAGGATTTAATCTTTTAGAAAAAACAGGACTACTACATTTGATTTTTCCTGAACTTATAGCACTTAAAGGGAAAGAAATTAAAGAAGATATTAGCCATAAAGACATTTTCAAACATACACTGATTGTTATTGATAACCTATCTAAAACAAGCAACAAATTATGGTTGCGTTGGGCTGCTTTATTTCATGATATAGGAAAATCAATTACTAAAAGATTTGATTACAAATCAGGTTGGACATTCTATGGACATGAGTATAAAGGAGCAGAAATGTTAAAAAAAATTTTTGTGCGTACACATATGCCACTAAATGACAAATTTCAGTATACAAAAAAAATGATTTCTTTACATATGAGACCTATTGTACTGTCAAATAATGAAGTAACAGATTCAGCTATTCGACGTTTATTATTTGACGCAGGAAATGATATTGATGATCTAATGCTGCTATGTGAAGCTGACATTACTTCAAAAAATTTGGAAAAAGTAAAGCAATTTTCTTATAATTTCAAATTAGTACGAAACAAATTGGAAAGTATAGAGAAAAATGATAAAATAAAAAAATTTCAACCACCAATAAATGGGTTAGAAATCATGAAAATGTTTTCATTACCTGCATGTAAGCAAATAGGAAAACTAAAATCAGCAGTAAAAGAAGCCATTTTAGATGGTGTAATTTCTAATGATTATGAAGCTGCTCGTAATTATTTAATTAGTTTAGCTAAACAAAAAGAATTTTTTGAATAAAATCAAATGTTATCAAAAACAATTTGTTCAATTTTAACAACAATTCACTAATAAACATCTGTTTACATTTTATGAACTAATAAACAATGTAACTACACTATGCGGTATAGTCAGGCAAGGCTATATTTTAATTAAGTAATTTACTATTTCATACATATTTTTAAATTGTTATAATTAATCAACTATTTTGTATACATGCACGATATAATTAATTATTAGATTAATAAAAAGTTGATAATAAACAACGATTCCTCCAAGTAAAATTCTTACATCAGTAGCAGGCTATAATTACTAAAAATACAATTTTAAACATTCAATAATTTAAATTTTGCAACAATTAAGTTTTCAAAATTGAAAGTTTTATACTTTTATCTATGTCTACAATATTTTTAAGTATAACTAGAATAGTAATAATTAATGATTATAAAAATGTTTTTTATTAATTATAGTATGGTTAAAAAAATATTAAATTTTTTAAGTTTATAATAAACTATAATTTATAAACTTAAAACTTATTAAAATAAATAGAATAAAAATTTTTTTTACTTAAAAATCATTAATTATTACTATTATCATTAAAAAATTTAATATTTTTTTTAAATCATTAATACTAAAACTAAATAGATAAATTTTTGAATACATTTTATACAACATGTGTTAATTTTCTTAAAAATCAATTTGTTATTAATTTCGCTATTATATCTGAAAAAATCTGTAATAAAATTGGTATATTTAAGTATAAAAAAATAATGGATAATTATCATTTATTATCTAGGATAAATTCTCCACAAGATTTACAAAAACTAGAAAAAGAACAATTAGAACAAGTATGTAAAGAATTAAGAAACTATATTATTGAAATCTTAGCAGAAACACCAGGTCATTTAAGTTCTAATTTAGGAACTGTAGAGTTAACAGTTGCCTTGCACTATGTATTTAATGCTCCTTATGACAGAATTGTATGGGATGTTGGTCACCAGGCATACGTGCATAAAATATTAACAGGAAGGAGAAAATTATTTTGCACTCTTAGAAAATTAAATGGTATAAGTGGGTTCCCCAACCCTGAAGAAAGTGAATATGATAGTTTTATTGCAGGACATGCTTCTAACTCTATTTCTGCTGCATTAGGAATGGCTATCGCTTCCAAATTAAAAAAAGAAAATAGGAAAATAATAGCAGTCATAGGAGATGGATCTATGACTGGAGGATTAGCATTTGAAGGGCTAAATAATGTGTCTTCTAATCCAAATAATTTATTAATAATTTTAAATGATAACAACATGGCTATAGATCGTCCTGTTGGTGGATTAAGTCAATCACTTGTTAAAATAACTACTTCCCATACATACAATACTATTCGTTATAAATTATACACCTTTCTTAATAATTTTGGTTTTATTAAAAATAAAAGAAAAGAATTTATTCTTCGTTTTAATAATAGTTTAAAGGCACTTTTAACAAAACAACATAATATTTTTGAAGGACTTAATATTCGCTACTTAGGCCCAATAGATGGTCATAACATTAAGGAATTAATCAAAATTCTTAATGATATTAAAAATATGACAGGTCCAAAATTGTTACATGTTCGTACTGTAAAAGGAAAAGGATTTAAACCAGCAGAAAATAAACCTAATACTTGGCATGCTCCAGGTAAATTCAATCCAAAAACTGGGAAACTTATCAAAATTTGGACAAAAAACAACGCGCCATTATACCAAGACGTATTCGGATATACTTTAGTGGAACTATCTAAAATAAATGATAATATTGTTGGGATTACTCCTGCTATGATTACAGGATGTTCAATGAATTTTTTTAAAAAAAAAAATCCAGATAAAACTTTTGATGTTGGAATAGCAGAAGGACATGCTGTAACATTCGCATGTGGATTAGCAAAAGAAGGGATAATTCCTTTTTGTAATATTTACTCATCTTTTATGCAAAGAGCTTATGACAATATTATTCACGATGCAGCTTTGCAAAATTTAAATATAGTACTTTGCTTAGATAGAGCCGGATTAGTAGGAGAAGATGGAGTTACACACCATGGAACATTAGATTTGGCTTATCTGAATTGTATTCCAAACATAACTGTTGCTGCACCTATGAATGAAATAGATTTAAGAAACTTAATGTTTACAGCTATACAACCAAATAAAGGTGTATTTGCTATTCGTTATCCGAAAGGCAAAGGAAAATTAAAAAATTGGAATTGTTCATTTAAAATATTACCGGTTGGAAAAGGACGAAAACTGAAAGAAGGTAAAAAAATTGCTGTTATAAGTATTGGAACTATTGGAAATTCGGTAAAAGAGGCTATACATTTAGTAGAAAAATTAAATCTTAATGTTGCTCATTACGATATGATTTATTTAAAACCAATAGATGAAGAATTACTACATGAAATAGGGGGAAATTATCAATACATAATTGTTATTGAAGATGGAACTGTTAAAGGAGGATTAGGAACAGCTGTTGTTGAATTTATGTTTCATAATAGATATACACCAAAAATTAAACAGATAGGAGTTCCAGACAAATTTATTCCACATGGAACTATTAATGAATTACATGAACTATGTGGCATGGACGTAAAAAGCATTGTTAAATGTTTAATAGAAATATAATATTTAAACATTTAACAATGCTAACCAATATTTAATCTCAGAGTTATCAATAACAATAATAATTGCAAAAAATTATACAATAATTTCAATTTTTTATTTGAACTACTAAAATAAAAACAATGGGAATATTATATTTTAAATTAAAAATGCCTTTTTAGGAAAAGTCGTTACAATTTCGTACAATGAAAATAACAACACACTTATAAGTGACAAAAGGTCCTACAATATATATAATTTCTTAATTTATTTTAGTATCAAAAAGTTACAAACTTTTTGATAAAATCAATCTGTATTAATTAATATACCAATATTTTACTCATTTATTAAAAATATTAATATAACAAAATAACTAATTTAAAATTAGTTTTAATTACTAACATAGTAACTTTTAAAGTAATATTTACATACTTAATAAACCATCAAACAATATAAAATTAATATTTACATAATATTCACTTCAAAATAATTGCTACTATCACGTATTTTCAACATTCAACTTCCAAGTTGAGAATGAATTTGCACGTATCTACTGTTCGTACTAATTTCATCCATTATTTAGTGATGTTATAATTTTCTCCAACGATTTAATTCTGCTCTCGGCATCTATTTTCTTTTTTTTCTCAAATTCAATAATTTTTACTGGAGCCTTGGATACAAAATTTTTATTATTTAATTTTACTTGAATGTGAGATAAAAAATCACGATAATACTGTAAGGTATTTTTTAATTTATCTAAATCTTCCTTTGTATAAATATTACGTCTTATTGCAACAGCATATTCAGTTGTTTTTACAAGAAAAAAAACGGCTCCATTAGGCCTTTTTTCTACCATTTCAATATCAGATAGATTTGCCATATTAATAATCACTGAAGCATAATCAAGTTTGTAACTTCCTATAATTTGTAATACAATTTTTTCTTTATTAGAAATATTTTTTTTTAATCGTACTGCACGAATATTTGAAATTATTTCTTTTGCTTCTTCCATTTTTTCTGTAATCAACCAATTTTCACTAAAATTTACCTTAGGAATTGTTGAAAACATTATACTTTCATTTTCTTTACGTATTTTCAAAAATTGCCATAATTCTTCAGTAATAAATGGAATAAAAGGATGAAAAAGTCTAAGCAATGAATCAAAAAAATCTAATGTTACTTCATAAGTTTTTCTATCCATCGATTGTCCATATTTCGGTTTTATTATTTCTAAATACCACGAAGAAAAATCATCTTTAAATAATTTATAAATGTTCATTAATGCTTCAGAAATACGATATTTAGAAAACGAATAGTTCATTCTTCTAATAGTTAAACTGAGTTGTGTTCTAAACCATAAAATGGATATTGTTGAAGATTCTGGTTGCTCTGTATCTGCTACTTGCCATCCTTTAAGCAATCTGAAAACATTCCACATTTTATTATTAAAATTTCTACCCTGTTCACAACAAATTTCATTAAAGAATATATCATTTCCAATTGAAGAAGATAACATTAAGCCAAGACGAACACTGTCAGCCCCATAGTGATTAATCAAATCTAAAGGTTCAGGAGAATTGCCTAATGATTTACTCATCTTGTTTCCTAACTTATCACGAACAATTCCAGTGAAATATACATTATGAAAACACGGTTTTTGTCGTAATTCGTACCCAGAAATAATCATACGAGCCACCCAAAAAAAAATAATATCAGGAGCTGTTACTAAATCAGAAGTTGGATAATAATAATTAATTTCTTTATTGTTTGGTTTATTTATGCCATTAAAAACAACAATAGGCCACAACCAACTTGAAAACCATGTGTCTAACGAAGATTCGTCTTGCTGTAGATCAGACAATTGCAATCCTGAATTGCCTGTTTTCTTTCTTGCTAATACTAACGCTTTTTTTTGTGTTTCAGCAACTACAAAATCTCCTTCTGGTAAGAAATAAGCAGGAATACGATGCCCCCACCATAATTGACGAGAAATATTCCAATCTTTAATATTTTCCATCCAATGACGATAAATATTTTTAAACCTAGAAGGGTGAAATTGAATTTTATCAGTCATAACAGCTTCTAAAGCTGGCTTTGCCAATTTTTTCATCGCTAAAAACCACTGCACAGATAGCCTAGGCTCAATAGGAACATTAGTTCTCTCTGAAAATCCAATTTTATTTTTATAAACTTTTACTTCTTTTATTAATCCTAGTGCATTTAAATCTTTTTCAATCTCAGTTCGAACAAAAAAGCGATCTTTGCCTTCATACTGAAGCCCATATTTATTTAGTGTAGCATCATCATTAAATATATTCAATATTCCCAACCCATATTTTTTACTTAATATATAATCATTTATATCATGCGCTGGTGTTATTTTTAAACATCCAGTACCAAACTCAGACTCTACATAATCATCTTCAATGACAGGAATTTCACGATTAACAAATGGGACAACTACCTTCTTTCCTTTTAAATATTCATTTTTCTTATCATTTGGATTAATACATACAGCAGTATCACCAAATATAGTTTCTGGTCTTGTTGTTGCAATTGTAGCATAATTATTCTCACCTACTATTTTATACTTGATATAATATAACTTTCCACTTTGTTCTTTATAAATCACTTCTTCATTTGATATGGCTGTCTTTGCAACAGGGTCCCAATTAATCATTCTGAAACTTCTATAGATCATTTTTTTTTTATACAAATGTATAAAGACCTTTATCACACTTTTTGAGCGTTGTTTATCCATTGTAAAACATGTTCTATCCCAATCACAACTTATACCTATTTTTTTTAGTTGTTCTAAAATAATTTTTTTATATTTGCGAGTCCAGTTCCAAGCATATTCTAAAAATTGTTCTCGTGTCAAATCATTCTTACAAATACCTTCTTTAGATAACTTAGCAATTATTTTAGCCTCAGTAGCGATTGATGCATGATCTGTTCCTGGTACTAAACAAACATTTTTTCCTAACATTCTTGATCTTCGAACTAATATATCTTGAATCGTGTTATTTAAAATGTGACCCATATGTAAAACACCTGTTACATTAGGAGGAGGAATAACTACAGAATAAGGCTGACGAGCGTCTGGAACAGATTTAAAAAATTTTTTCCTCATCCAATAATTATACCATTTTTTTTCCACTTTCAAAGGATTATATTTTGTTGATATTTGATTACTTCTCATAAATCCAAAATGAGTAAATTGAAATAAAAAACAAAAAATCTAATTACATAATTTCATAATTTAAAAATATTAATTTTTAACTCAGTTGTTTATTTAAACTATTTTAGCAATTAAAACCATTACATAGTAACTGAATAAAACAAAATATTTTTATAAAAATAAAATTAACATACAAAAAAATAGTTGTCACAAAACATATTATGTTTTGTGACAACACATACTGACAAAATCTATAATTTACAAACCGATATGCAAACAAAAAACTTTAAGTTTTCAGTGAATGTTACTTAACAAGTGAGTCAAATAACATTCGCAATGTTTTCAATTATAAACTAATTTTTAAAAAATTCATAGTCAAATAGCACACAAAAATCAATTTGTGTATTTTTAAAATCAAACATACTACCGCACGAAAACATGATACTTAGATTAAATTAACAATAAAACATCATAAGCTACGCATCAAATTTTGATTGCAGCATCACTTATAAAAACAGACGCATTTTATGTAAAAATACATCCATTTTCTACAAAATATAATATTAAAGTTACGATAATGTGCTACTCTTTGATAATCGCTTCAGATGGGCAAACCCCTACACATGAGCCACATTCCGTACAAGAATCAGCATCTATTGAATAAATATCCCCTTCGGAAATAGCTTCAATTGGACACTCATCAATACAAGTTCCACAAGCAATACAATCTTTTGTAATAACGTAAGCCATTTTATAAAAAATTAAAATTATTATAACACAAATATAAAAAAATAAGTAAACTATACAAAAGCTTTAAACTATAAAACTAGATATAACAATAATAATTTTACAAAAAATTTGTACATATATTAATCAATATAATCACTAACTCTGTTAAAAAACATAACGCATACGTACATAATTGTTTAATTTTTAACATTACACTACAATAAAACAAACTAATTAAAAATTAAAATAAATCTTTGTTTTATTTATTTTTCAAATATCCAATTGTACTTTTAAATTTATTTTTTACTCAAATTATTAACTATTAAGTTAGATCTCTTACAGAGAAATGCTCTTTGTTTCAGAATATTTTCTTAAGTACTCTTCAGCATCATTTTTAGTATCGCAAAAATAACTTAGCAAGATTACTAAAAACAAATCAATTTCCAATTGAGAATAAAGTAAATGTTAAAATAAACAAGTACTCGGAGCGGGATTTGAACCCGCATGACCACAATGGTCACAAAATTTTAAGTCTTGCGTGTCTACCTGTTCCACCATCCGAGCAAAACCAACTTTGAAATAGAATTTCCAATTCCAATTTCTTAGAAGAATAAATGGTTATAAAAAGGTAAATTTTATTATTTTAATCATTAAACTTGGATTTCAAAAATTCTCTATTTAAACGAGCAATATGACTAATGGAAATTCCTTTTGGACATTCCAGCTCACAAGCTCTTGTATTAGTACAATTGCCAAATCCTAATTCATCCATTTTAGCAATCATTGCTTTAACACGTTCCTTTGCTTCTACCTTGCCTTGTGGCAATAAAGACAATTGACTTACTTTTGCTGACACAAATAACATTGCAGATCCATTTTTACACGCAGCAACACAAGCACCACATCCAATACACGAAGCAGCATCAATTGCCTCATCAACATCAGCTTTAGGTATTAAAATTGCATTAGCATCAGGAACTCCTCCAGTATTAACTGATATATAACCACCAGCCTGTATAATTTTATCAAAAGCATATCTATCTACCATTAAATCTCGTATAACTGGAAAAGCTGACGATCTCCACGGTTCAACAGTAATAGTTTCATTTTCTTTAAAATGACGCATATGCAATTGACAAGTTGTAATTAAACTATCAGGTCCGTGAGGATGTCCATTAATGTACAATGAACACATGCCACAAATACCCTCGCGACAGTCATTATCAAAAGCTATAGGTTCTTTTCCATCCTTTAATAATTGTTCATTTAAGATATCCAACATTTCCAAAAATGACGTGCTTCCAGAAATATCATTTAACCTGTAAGTCTCAAAAAAACCACTAGCTTTTGGACCTTTTTGTCTCCAAACTTTTAGATTTATGTTTATATCTTTATCCATATGTAAATATAATTTATGACTTGTAATTCCTATGTTGACGGACTACAAATTCATAATTAAGTAATTCTTTAACTAAATTTGGATATTTATGTTCCCCCATATAATACCAACAAGAAACATAAGAATAATGTTCATCATTACGTAATGCTTCCCCATCCTTGGTTTGATATTCATTTCTAAAATGACCACCGCAAGATTCATTACGATTTAAACTATCTAATACCATTAACTCTCCTATTTCAAGAAAATCAGATACACGTAAAGCTTTTTCTAATTCTAAATTCAATGTATCAGATTTACCTGGAACAAATACATTAGACCAAAATTCTTCCTTTAGGCTTTTCAATTTATTCAACGCTATTTCTAAAGATTCTTTAATACGATCCATACCAACATACTCCCACATAATACAACCTAAATTTTTATGAATAGAATCTACTGTGAATTTTCCCTTGATACTCATAAGAGTGGCAATTTTATTCTCTACTGCTTTTTCTGCTTCTAAAAATTCAATCGAATCCGCATTAATTTTGGGAACACAAATTTGGTCTGCAAGATAGTTTTGAATGGTATATGGTAACACAAAATAACCATCGGCTAATCCCTGCATTAAAGCAGAAGCTCCTAAACGATTAGCTCCATGATCAGAAAAATTTGCCTCACCAATAGCAAAACAACCTCTAACAGTTGTCATTAATTCATAATCAACCCACAAACCACCCATTGTATAATGAATGGCAGGATAAATCATCATAGGTGTTTTATATGGATTTTCATCAACAATTTTTTCATACATTTGAAACAAATTTCCATATCGAGATTCTATTGTTTTCAACCCTAAACGATTAATAGAATCTGAAAAATCTAAATAAACAGCCAATCCTGTACTACTCACTCCATAACCTGCATCACATCTTTCTTTTGCAGCACGAGATGCAACATCTCTCGGAACAAGATTACCAAAAGCTGGATATCTTCTTTCCAAATAATAGTCTCGATTTTTTTCCTCTATTTGAATTGGTTTTAACTTACCTTCACGAATATATTTAGCATCTTCAATTTTTTTAGGAACCCAAATACGACCATCATTACGTAATGATTCAGACATTAACGTCAATTTAGATTGAAATTCTCCGTGCACTGGAATACAAGTTGGATGAATTTGAACAAAAGCAGGATTTGCAAACAATGCCCCTTTACGGTAACATTGCATTATAGCTGACCCATTAGAATTCATGGCATTTGTTGAAAGAAAAAAAACATTTCCATACCCACCAGACCCAATAACTACAGCATGAGCTGCAAAACGTTTTATCTTACCAGTGATTAAATCACGAGCAATAATACCACGAGCACGATTATCTACAATGACTAAATCCAACATCTCATGCCTAGTATACATTTTTACATTTCCTTTACGTATTTGACGACTTAGTGCAGAATAAGCGCCCAATAATAATTGCTGTCCAGTCTGCCCCCTTGCATAAAAAGTGCGAGAAACTTGTGCTCCGCCAAAAGAACGATTATCCAATAAACCACCATATTCACGAGCAAATGGAACACCTTGTGCTACACATTGATCGATGATACTATTAGAAACTTCAGATAAACGATAAACATTGGCTTCACGAGCTCTGTAATCACCACCTTTAATTGTATCATAAAATAAACGATAAACTGAATCTCCGTCATTTTGATAATTTTTAGATGCATTAATGCCTCCCTGTGCAGCGATAGAATGAGCTCGACGAGGAGAATCTTGAATACAAAAAACAAAAACATTAAATCCTAATTCTCCAAGAGAAGCAGCTGCTGAAGCACCAGCCAAGCCAGTTCCTACAATAATAATATCTAGACGACGTTTATTATTAGGATTTACTAATTTTTGATAATTTTTATAATTACTCCATTTATTTTCTAAATAACCTTCTGGAATTTTTGATTCTAATTGTATCATTTTATAAATGCATAAAAAGTAAAGTAAATTGGGACAACAGCAAAACCAATCATAATAACAGTTGCGATAATATTAGAAATCAACTTCAATCTACAAAACCATATTTTATTATTCAACCCAACAGTTTGTAAAGAACTCCAAATTCCATGTGTTAAATGAAACCATAATGCAACTAACCATAAAATATAAATAAAAGAATATATCGGATTGGAAAATAAATTAATAACTAACTGCGACCCACTTTTATCATCAAGACTCCCTAATTGAAAAAGATCAGCAAATTGCATTTTATACCAAAAATTTTGCAAATGAATAATCAACCCAAAAAAGATAACAAGCCCCAAAATAAGCATATTTTTTGCTGCCCACTCAACTTTAGTTTTACATGATACTTTGTATTCATCGGCACCTCTTGCTTTCATATTTTGTAATGTAAGTAATACTCCACATACAACATGAACAACAACTCCAATTGCTAAAATAACTGTTGCTATCACTGCATACCAATTGGCTCCAAGTATTCCACATATTTTGTCATATGTCACAGTGGAAAAAATTAAAACCAAATTCATAGACATATGAAAAAGTAAAAACAAAACAAGGAAAATACCAGAAATACTCATAACAATTTTTTTCCCAATAGATGACATCACCAACCAATACATTGATTTATAAATTGTTATATTTATTTATATATTTAAGAAAAATGAAAATTAGAAATTCAACCATTATTAAAATCAAATGATACAAAAACAAAAGTAAACATTTTTTAATATTATCTAAAAAAAATCTATAATTAACTGTTTATAAAAAAACTCATTAAATGAATTGTTAAATTCAATATATTTGTGAGAAATTACATACTATAAATAAATTACGAATTGCTATACAATTTTTAACCAAAACTACGAACGCTTTTATGACAATAAACCAGCAAACTACTCACATCAAAGAAACAACTATAAAAGAAGCTATTAAAACACTTCTACTGATTGATAAAAATAATAAGGAATTAATAGAACTAGGAGTTAAACAAGTAGCTCAATTATGGGAACTAACTGATGGAGAAGATGATGAATTTATAATCTTTTGTAAAAAGAATTACTATTCTGATTTAGAAGAGAAAAAAAAACTTTTTTTTAAAACAAGTGAATATCTAGAAGCTATAAATGGAAATTTCAATGGAATGCTATTTCGTTTGCAACGTCATATTCATGAAAATACAGGGCCTTTACAATATATTGATAAACTATTTTCATCATACAGTCCAGATTCACACTTGTCAGAAGATCTATATAAAAGCAAAATTGCTTTTATTATTATTTTGAATTTTCCGAGATTAACATTAGATGAGAAAGAAAAATTAGGTGATAACCGATTGTTATTGGCATATGCACGCATGGGTGATTTGTTTACAAACCGTATTCCAGCTTTTGTAAAGCAAAAATGTGCTATATCTCATAATAATGCTGAAGTATATATATCAAACTATCATATTTACATTGGACAACTATTAAAAAATGGGGAAAAAATATTTCATGAGGAAAAAATTCTGCTTTCACATTGGGGATTACGAGATGAAATAAAAGCTAATTATACTCAAAAAGAAGAAAGTTTGGAAAAACAACAAACAATTTATGAAGTAATGAAACGTATTATTTTACAAGAAATACCAGTAGAAGTTATCCATTCTAATAATTATCAATGGGATCCATTTTCTAATATCATTTATAAAAATGAAAAAGTAAAAATAGGAACTCCAGAAAAAATCACTAGATACGAAAAATTTATAGATAATTTCAAAGCATTACAAGTAATTGATAGTTATACTGGTAATACTTACATAGATCGTTATTTTTCAGAAACTATGGAAATTTCCGTAAAAGATACAGAAATATTTTTTCATAATTATCTGTCATCTCCTGAGCTGTACACTATAGGTAAAATTATATCGAAACGATTAAATAGAAAATTAGAAGCATTTGATATTTGGTACGATGGGTTTAAATATCGTAGCAACATAAGTGAATCTATACTAGATACAAAAACACGTAGCTTGTATGCTAATGCAAAAGCTTTTGAAAAAAAAATACATACCATACTAAAGAAATTAGGATTCGACTCAGAACGAGCAAATTATATTAGTAAAAAAATTACAGTAGATTCTGCTCGAGGTTCTGGCCATGCATGGGGTGCGGAAATGAAAGGACAACAATCACACCTACGTACTCCTATAGGCACTAAAGGAATGGACTATAAAGGATATAACACGGCTATTCACGAACTTGGTCACAATGTAGAACAAACACTTTCTCTTTATGGTGTAGATTACTATTTGTTGAGTGGAGTTCCAAATACTGCTTTCACTGAAGCATTAGCTTTTATTTTTCAAAGACGTGATTTAGAATTACTTGGATTTGATAGAAAAAATTCTTCAGAAGAAGAATCAAATTTATTAATATTAGACAAAGCATGGACTCTATATGAAATAATTGGGGTTTCTATGCTTGATATATCAGTGTGGAAGTGGATATACATAAATCCAAATTCCACAGCAAAACAATTAAAAAATGAAATAATTCGATTATCAAAAGAAATTTGGAATAAATATTTTGCGTCAGTATTTGGATTACAAGACCAAGTGATATTAGCAATTTATTCACATATGATAAGCTACCCTTTATATTTGTCAGCTTATGCTTACGGCCAAATAATTGAATTTCAACTAGAACAATATTTAGATGGGAAAGATTTTGCTAAAGAAATAAATCGCATGTACTGTATAGGGCATTTGACCCCAACTCAATGGATGCTAAAAGCTACCGGAAGTACAATATCAGTTCTACCTTTACTAGAATCCATAAAAAAAACAATAAATGATATAAAATTTTGATACATTCAGCAGATATGTATAATCAAAGTTTCAAAAAAATGATTGCTACTGAATTATAATTTTTTATTTTTGAGTGTAGACTCGTTTTACATGTTTGAAAATTTACATAAATATTTAAAATTTAATTTACTCAATTTGTGTATGATTAATTCATTAAGAATTCAATTTTAAAGATGAAAAAATTTATTAAAACAATTATAGCCTCTATCATTGGAGTAATTATCGCATGTATCATTTTGTTTGTTTTATCAATAATAATAATCGGACATATCACTTTTGATATCAAAAATCATTATTATCCTTTACAAAATGAAAGTATACTCAAATTAAATTTGAATGGAACAATTGTTGACAGAGAAAACAAAAATTTCATGTTCTCAATCTTTAACAAAGAAATAATTGAAACTCAAGACCTTGACACTGTTCTCGCCGCTATAAAAGAAGCAAAAAATAATAAAAAAATTAGTGGCATTTATATTCAAGCAGGGCAAATAAAATCAGGATATGCAAGTTTAGAATCTATTAGGGAAGCTTTAATAGATTTTAAAAAAACTAAAAAATTTGTTATTGCTTACGGAGATAATTTCAACCACAATTCATATTATATAAGTTCAGTTGCTGATGAGATTTATATGAATCCAATAGGAATGTTTGATTTTCGCGGTTTATCAACATCTATTCAGTATAATAAAAATATTCTAAAAAAATGTGGCGTTCAACTGCAGATTTATAAAGTTGGAATTTATAAATCTGCAGTTGAACCTTATACTTCAAACAAAATGAGTAGTTTTAATCGCAACCAAACATATAATCTTCTATCTGATATTTGGACAACATTATTAGTAGGTATATCTAAAAGCCGAAAAATTTCTATATATAAGTTGAACAAATATGCAGACAAATGCTTGGCTTTTTCTGATCCTGATTCTATTGTATCTTACAAACTAATTGATGGTTTAAAATATGATGATGAAATAGAATTTTTATTAAAACATAAAGTAGGAACTAAACACAATTGCAAACTAAACTTCATAAGTACTAAAGATCTAGCAATTAAGTCAACGACAACAAAAACCACCGGATGTGACAAAATTGCTATTTTATACGCAGAAGGTGAAATTATTCCAGATGAATCATCATCAACTTTTTATTCGAAAAATTACATTAATTCTAAAGAATACATAAAAGAATTAAAAAAATTAAAACTAGATCCTACTATTAAAGCTGTAATTTTTCGTATCAATTCTCATGGCGGTAGTGCTTATGCATCTGAACAAATTTGGCATGCAATCAAATCTCTAAAACAAGTAAAACCTGTTGTTGTATCAATGGGGGACTATGCTGCATCAGGAGGGTATTATATCGCCTGTATAGCGAATAAAATTATTGCTGAACCAACTACAATAACAGGATCCATAGGAATTTTCGGATTAATACCTAACGGCATGCAGTTGGCAAAGACTATTGGAGCAACACACGATCATGTGTCAACTAACTTACATTCAAATTTTGGAGGAGATATGTTATCAATCCCATTACTAGGAATAGGACTTTTACCAGCAAGAGCTTTAAACACTATAGAAAGTGCTATGGTGCAGTCTTATATAGAAAAAGGGTATGACCTGTTTCTAAAACGTGTTGCCGAAGGACGAAAAAAAACAAAAAAACAAATTGATGTACTTGCTCAAGGACATATATGGACTGGCAAACAAGCCTTATCACTAAACTTAATAGATGAATTAGGAGATATAAATACAGCTATATTAACAGCCTTAAGGCTAGCTAACATAAAAAATTATCAAATTGTAAAATATCCTGAAAAAAAAGATATACTTACAGTTTTCCTAAATAAAGCAACTGAAAAAATTGATGAAAAAATAACTAAATATTTTATAGTGAAAGAAAAAAACCATGAACAAATAAAATTATTCAACATTTGGAAAAATCATGATTATAGACAAGTTATTCTTCCAGTTCTTCAAATTCAATGAAAAGGTATTAACTTGTTTTCTAACACATATATAAATATTTGTTATAATAAAAACACAAAATCAATAATAAATTAATTTTGAATACAAAAATTCAGTGAGTCATTTAACCTTAAATAATTTTACGTAAAAACTTTTATAAATGAATCGTTCTACTTGCCCTTAATTTTTTTTAAATGAAAATATGATTTACTAATCATTTTACGAATATGACTTATCAATTTTTTAGTTGGTTTCTCTTGTAAAAACGATTCTATATGACGTTTTTTTTTATTTTCGAATATGTCACAAACATCTACTAAAATTCCTGTTTCTTCTACATTGCCAAAATTTTTATTTATCGCTGTTCCAAAAACAAGCATACTTGGTGATAAATTCATATAAGCACTCATCAAAGGCGGAATATTTATTCCATAATTTTTTCGTATCAACAAATTAAGTATTCTATAATTTTCATTATAAGTACTTTTATTGAAAATATTTGTTAATGTTTGATAATCCATCTGAAAATTCAGAGGATAAATAGGAACAACTAGATTCTCTTTATCAGAGAAATATTTATCAAGGAAGAAAAGAATTATATCACGTGCTTCTTTATTATAAGTTTCATACATTGTTACTTTACCAAAAAAATAACGAAGGCAGGGATCAATAACAGATAATGCACCCAATCCATCCCAAAGATTGTCCAGTGCAAAAAGTCCTTTTGTTTCAATTCTGCTAGCTTGATAAGCTAAAGACACAAACGAGCGACCTAATTCTATCATTTGTGGCAAATAAATATCTTTAAATTTTTTCGAAAAATAAAACAAATCACTTGTAGCAATATTATTCGGTTGTCCATCATCCCCAAAAGAAATTTCATTTCCACATCGAAATCGATAACCACCAAGGATTTCCTCATCAGAAGGACTCCAAACAACTAATTGACGATAAGGAATTTCCATCGTATCAAATTCATCTATATCTATTGATTTCCCTGTTCCAC
Organism: Candidatus Azobacteroides pseudotrichonymphae; assembly: GCA_002091395.1. GTDB lineage: Bacteria > Bacteroidota > Bacteroidia > Bacteroidales > Azobacteroidaceae > Azobacteroides > Azobacteroides pseudotrichonymphae_A. Next base: position 76,323 of record AP017914.1, on the reverse strand, counting down.
CACCATAATATCTAAAAGCCTCTTCTCTCAAACGCCCCACTTCACGCATTAAATTAGGAGCATCATGAGCAGTAAAAAGATAAATTTCATTACCCAATTTATTAGTTTTTCGAAAAAGTTTTTCTCTAGTTAGTTCAGATTTAATAATGTTACGATCAATTTTATTTATTATTTTTTCCATAATTAAATGATAAATCTCATTTGATATTACTTTCTTTCCATAGAATAAACCATTTTTTTTACTTCATTTGCCCATTGCAATGCTGTTTTGGACAAATCAAACGTTTGCCAAGCAATAGGCTTTCCAAAATGAACAGTAAATTCACTTCCAAATGCTTTAAACATTTCTCTAGGCAGAAGTAACATTTCAACATTAAACCTTATTCCTATACGTTTACGGAAATTAGAAATTGTATAAAATAAACAAGAATTTGTAGCTTCAAAATATATTGGAACAACGTCTCTACAGTGCTTAATTGCTTTTATAACAAACATTTTTTTCCACTCAAGGTCCATAATTTTACCATTTATTTTTCGTGAACACATTCCGGCTGGAAACGTAATAACTTGACTTTGAGAATCAAATACTTTATTTAAAATATTAACTACATTTTTAGTCTGTCTTCCATATCTATTAATAGGAATAAAAATATCTCGTAACGGTTCTATAAAATATAAGATATCATTAACTAGATATCTTATATTCCCATTGTAATACCTTCCCAATATAGCAGATAAACAAATTCCATCTAATCCGCCTAATGGATGATTTGATACAAAAATATATCTCCTTTTATCAGTAAAATGTATATTTTCTATTCCATCTAAATTAATAGTAATGTGATTATCTTTGATAATTTTTTCCATAAATGCTACACCTGTAAGATTAGCATTTATGGAAAAAAATTTATTTATTCGATTCTGACAGACAAACCAAGCAAGTAGTTTGATAACAAACGACGGCATTTTCATATATAAATAAGGAAATTTTTTCAAAAAAATTTCCCAAATATCTACTTGAAAAATTTTCATTAAAAATAGTTTTTGAAATAATTAACACAAAATATATCAACCACCATAGCAAATAATACTAATAAATATGAGGTACAACTCATATAATAAAATAAGACAAAAAATTATGATAAATCATATAACTTTGATAATCAATGAATAATTTGTATTGTATTATAAAAGTTGTTATTAGCATAACAATTATAACTATTATACTTATTAATTTTTATAATCAAAATAATGACATAAATAAAATTAGCAAGCAAACTTATAAAAGCAACTATAACATTTCAAAAATATTATTGCAATTAAATGCAATAAATATACATACAATAAAATCAAAACTATTGGTTTTTGTATTGTATTACAAATCGATACAATATTAACAAATCAACTAATAGGTTTTAAAAAATTACATTCCGTAAAAATTAGACGCTAAACATTTGTAAACATTTAATCTGTATTTAGCATTCTCTTGTGTTATATTAAAAATTTTTCCAGCCTCTTCAGGGCATTGTTTCTCTAAAGAAGAAAACCGAACTTCATTTTTTAAAAAATATTTAAATTTATCCCAATTTGGTTCTTTAAAATCTAATTGAAAAGGATTTTCGCCTTTAATTTTTAAACGTGGATCAAATCTCCAAAGATTCCAATAACCACATTCAACAGCTAATCTTTGCTCTTCTTGCACTTTCCCCATTCCATTTTTTAATCCATGATTAATACAAGGAGCATAAGCAATTATCAATGATGGCCCATCATATGATTCTGCTTCACAGATAGCTTTTAAAGTTTGTGATTGATTGGCTCCCATAGCTATTTTGGCTACATAAACACAACCATAAGTAACAGCAATTAATCCCAAATCCTTTTTACGAGTACGTTTTCCAGTAGAAGCAAATTTAGCTACAGCACCAACTGGAGTAGATTTAGATGACTGGCCACCTGTATTAGAATACACCTCAGTGTCCAATACAAGAATATTTACATTTTGCTCTGAAGCAATCACATGATCCAATCCACCAAATCCAATGTCATATCCCCAGCCATCTCCACCAATAATCCATTGTGATCTCTTCACAAAATAGTGTGATAATTCAAGCAACTGTTTACAAATATCACAATCATCCTTATCTAACATAGGAATCAATTTATCAGCTATCGTTCTAGTTATAGAATAACTAGAACGATTATTGATCCAATCATTGAATAAAGTTTTCTTTTCTGTTGAACAACTAGAGCAAGATAACCCTTGTATCATTAACCGTTCTACACGATCACGCATTTTCTCAGTTCCAATAAGCATACCTAATCCATATTCTGCATTATCTTCAAATAAAGAATTTGACCATGCAGGACCATGCCCTTCTGAATTTTTAGTATAAGGAGTCGAAGGAGCTGACCCAGAATAAATAGAAGAACAGCCAGTAGCATTAGCTACCATTTGATGATCTCCAAATAATTGAGAAATCAATTTTACATAAGGAGTCTCTCCACACCCTGAACAGGCTCCTGAAAACTCAAATAACGGAGTAGCAAATTGTGAATTTTTTACATTTAATGAAATATCTACTAAATGTTGTTTAGTTTTTACATCTTTTATACAAAAATCCCAATTGATTTGATTACTGTACTCGACTTCAATTGGAGACATTTTCAAAGCTTTACCATTTTTATTTCCTAGACAAACATCTAAACAATTTCCACATCCTAAACAATCTAATATATCAACTTGTATACGAAATCTCATTTTTTCAAATTGTCTTCCAACAGCTTTTAAAGTAATCAGTCCTGAAGGAGCTTTAATCTGTTCATTTATGTCTAATATAAACGGGCGAATAGCTCCATGGGGACAAACATACGAACACTTATTACATTGAATACAGTTATCTGGAATCCAAGCAGGAACATGTGCTGCCACACCGCGTTTTTCATAAACAGAAGTTCCTTGCTCCCAAGTTCCATCCTCATAACCAGTAAAAGCGGAAACAGGAAGATTATCACCTTTTTGCATATTAATAGGGTAAACAACTTTTGAAACAAAATCAGAGACCCCTTCTTTTTTTATTTCACACAATGTTAATTGAATATTTTTCCAATCAGAAGGAATTTCAATTTTTAACAAATCAATTCCACGATCAACTGCTGCATAGTTCATGTTTACAATATCTTCTCCCTTTTTCCCATAAGATTTTATAATAAATTTTTTCATTTGTTTCACAGCCAAATCATAAGGGATAATACCAGTTATTTTAAAAAATGCTGATTGAAGAATTGTATTAATTCTATTACCTAATCCAATTTCACGAGCAATACTAGTTGCATCAATAATATAAAAATTGATATCGTTAATAGCTAAATATTTTTTTACACTATCAGGAAGTTTTTCATTAATTAGTTTTTCATCCCATGTTGTATTCAAAAGGAAAATTCCATTTTTCTTTAACCCCTTAGTCACATCATACAAACGGAGATATGCTTGAGTATGACAAGCAACAAAATCCGGTGTATTCACTAGGTAAGTAGAACGAATAGGGTTATTCCCAAAACGCAAATGTGAAGAAGTAACCCCTCCAGATTTTTTAGAATCATAATCAAAATACGCTTGACAATATTTACTAGTGTTTTCTCCAATAATTTTAATGGAATTTTTATTTGCCCCAACCGTTCCATCTGACCCAAATCCATAAAATTTAGCTTCAAAAGGTCCATTTTCAAAAATTAATTCTTTTTTCTTTGGAAGTGATGTAAAAGTAACATCATCTGTAATACCAACAGTAAAATTATTTTTTGGACTATGTAAAGATAAATTTTCATAAACAGCAAGAATACAGGCAGGAGTTGTATCCTTTGAAGACAACCCATAACGACCACCAATAACTAAAGTAGATACATTAAAAGCATAAAAACAACATTTTACATCCAAATAAAGAGGTTCTCCAATAGCCCCATGTTCTTTTGTTCGATCAAGAACAGCAACTCGTTCAACTGTCTTAGGTATAACATCTAAGAAATGCTTTACAGAAAATGGGCGATATAAATGTACAGAAACTAAACCTACTCTTTCATTATTAGAAATTAAATAATCAATCGTTTCTTTAATAGTTTCAGTAACTGATCCCATAGCAACAATTATACGGTCTGCATACTTGGAACCGTAATAATCAAATAAACCATACTTACGCCCTACTAACTTAGAAAGTTGATTTGTATAATATTCTACAATATGCACGGCTCTACTATAAAACAAATTTGAAGCTTCACGAATCTGAAAATAAATATCTGAATTTTGAGCCATACCACGAGCAACTGGAGTATCTGTATTCAATGATCGTTTACGAAATTTTGATAAAGCTTCATGATCAACTAACGTAGATAAATCTTCATTATTCAACTGTTCTATTTTTTGAATTTCATGCGAAGTACGAAATCCATCAAAAAAATGAACAAAAGGTATTCTAGATTTAATTGCTGATAAATGAGCAACAGCTGCTAAATCCATTATTTCTTGTACTGAACTAGTAGCAAACATAGCACAACCTGTTTGACGAACAGCCATTACATCTTGATGATCACCAAAAATAGATAATGCATGTGAAGCTAAAGCACGAGCTGACACGTGATAAACACCAGGTAACAATTCTCCAGCAACTTTGTACATATTTGGTATCATTAATAATAAACCTTGTGAAGCTGTAAATGTAGTTGATAACATTCCTACTTGCAGCGCTCCATGCATTGCTCCAGCAGCACCAACTTCTGATTGCATTTCATCTACACGAACAACTTCTCCAAAAATATTTTTCCGCCCGACAGCTGCCCATTCATCAATATACTCAGCCATAGTAGAAGAAGGCGTAATTGGATAAATTGATGCAACTTCGCTAAACATATAAGCAATATGAGCTGCAGCTTGATTGCCGTCACATGTCAAAAATTTTTTTTCTTTAGACATAATTAACAATATTTACATTACAAATAATCGCAATAGAAACAAAAAATCAAAATTTTAAAAATTACAGAATTCAAATTCTATAATAACATATTATACAAGAGTATACGATTTTGTCACATGTGAAAATTGACCAATTTAGACATTTTACTTTCATTATGATATCTATCATAAGAAGTAACAGCATAATAACATCCAGATATATTCAAACTATCTATCGGAATAAAAATCGCATGATCGATAACTCTAGTTGAAATCAAATTTCTAGCATCATCAATGCCTTCTTTTTCATTTTTTAACTGATATACGTTATAAAACACATCTTCTTTACCAAAAGAATTAACAGAATCCCAACTTAATAATATAAAGCCATCAATAACTGTTAATGATAAATTAGTTGGAGAAGCTGGACACACTTTTTTTAACCATACTAAAGGTGGAAGTAAAGCTGGCCGAGTATAAAAATTATTACTTATTTTGTCCATAATTCCATTAGTATTATTTACCAAATAATTTGTTCTAAAAAATACATTCCCGCTCATATTATTCTTACGAGAATATAAAATTTGCTCTGTTATTGTTAAAGGGCTCAAATTATTTTTTCCACCATCAATTCGATAAACTCCCAATCCTGGAACAACAAAACGTCCATGAGTTCTTGTTTTCCAATCTTTAATAAATTGAAAAAATAAATCGTTAGAATAATACATCATAGGAACAATAAAATCATGCTTGCCAGTACGCATCCATTGTTCTGGATCTTGATATACTTCACATGCAATTAAATATTTTTTACTAATATGTTCAATTCTAGTATATGCGCCAATCACTGCACTACTTACCTGTACCCAATACTTCTTTTTTTTCACTACATCGTATAATTCACTCACAAAGTGATTAATATTATCTTTTCTCCATGTATTTTTATCTTTTCCTCTAGAATAACACATATAAGTAGCATTATCCTGAAATTTATCAGCATGTTCTGGATAGCGAATATAATCCATATGTATACCATCTACATCATATTTTTCAACTATCTCCTTTACAATGGAAATTATGTACTTACTTGAAGAAGGCTCCCCTGGATCTAAATAAATTACACCACAATTATTATAAATTTTTAATTTTAATTTATTTTTTTTATTTACAAGCAAACGATACATATTTAGTTTATTTTTTGCCAAACCTAAATTGTACGTCACTAACCAAGCATGACACTCCAACCCTAGTCTATGACATTCTTTGATGGCAAATTTCAATGGATCATATATTTTTTTACAATGTACATCTTTTATAACAGGACTAACCTGTTCTATTTTAGAATTGTAAATAACATTCCCTCCAAACCGAGTTTGAAAAAAAATCATATTAAAATTAGCTTTTTTTAAGTAATTTAAAATGTTTGATAACTCTTCCTTTTGCTTATAAACGTCTTTAACGGTTTTATATGGAGTTTTTGGCCAATCTAATGCATAATTACTTGTTAACCACACAGCACGGATCTCTCTCTTAGGAATTTGCTCAGAAGTTCTTACAATATCTGAATGTAAAAACAGGATAAAAAGAATAACTACATTTTTTATCATAAAACAAATATAAAATTACAAATTCAATTGCATTTATAATAGAAATGAAGAATTTACTAAAAATATTTTAATAAATTTTACAAAATTTTAACAGTCAAATACTTAACTTCAAATTAAATATTTTAAAAATATTCTCAAAAATAAAAAAAAAAAGTTATCATTGCGAATAATTTTTAATTCTAACAATGCTTTCTTTTATTGTATGGAAAATTGATCCAATAGCATTTACTATTCCACTTATTGAACGTGAAATACGCTGGTACGGAATTGCTTTCGCTACTGGATTCGCAATAGGTTCTTGGATTGTTCAAAAAATATGGGAAAAAGAAAAATTAAGTGAAATATGGTTTGATAAGCTGTTCATTTACATAATAATTTCTAGCACCATAGGTTCTCGTTTGGGCCATTGCATATTTTATAACCCAAATTATTACTTACAAAATCCTATTAACATAATTAAGATTTGGGAAGGTGGGCTGTCAAGTCACGGAGGAACAATTGGAATTATTATTGCTGTATGGATCTTTTCAAAAAAAATAACACATAAAAGCATGTTATGGACATTTGACAGATTAGTAATTCCAGTTGGGTTTGTAGCATTCTTGATTCGTATAGGAAATTTGATAAACCATGAAATATATGGACAACAAACAAATGTCCCTTGGGCATTTGTTTTTATAAAAAATCTTACTTACGTACATCAAGGTATGAATCCAATTTTTACAGAGCCTTCGCATCCTACACAACTTTATGAAGCATTTTTTTACGCACTTACTGCTTGTCTTTGCTTGTGGATGTATTGGAAGAAAAAATATTATATGTATCAAGGTCTTATTTTTGGTATATTTTTAATTTGTATCTTTTTTTCTAGATTTTTGATTGAATTTTACAAAAATGTGCAAGAACCATTCGAAAAAAATATGATACTAAACATGGGCCAATTATTAAGTATTCCATTTATTATTGCAGGAATATATATTACCTATAAAGGGCTAAAACTAAAAAACAAAACCACATAACATAACATAACAAGACTAATATTTTTATATTATCATTTATACCATTAATTAAATTGTTGTACAATTATTAAAATTAAAGAATTATTTATTTCCCAATACAAAAATTTTTAAATATATTTTTCAATATTTCATCTGATGTAATTTCTCCACTGATTTCACCAAGATAACTAGTACATTCACATATATCTTGCGAAATAAATTCAGAAAAAATATTTGTTTTCAGTCCGTTTTTTATTCTATGAATAGATTTCAAGGCCAATTTTAACGCTTTATAATGTCTTAAATTAGTTATTGTTACATCACCTCGATCTACATTTACAAAATTCACAACTTTTAGTAGTGTTTCTATCAAAATATCTATATTTTTACCGCATTTAGCAGATAAATAAATGTGGTCAACAAAAGGTATTTTTAATAAAAATTTCTCTTTTAAAGAAGATTGCACATCAGAATTTAATTTATCAATTTTATTAAAAATTATAATTAATTTTTTCCCACTAGTTAAAGAAATAATACGATCAGTAATAAGTTTACATCTTTTGCTAAAAGATGTAACGTCAACCATCCAAATAACAAGAAAAGCTTTATCGATTATTTGATAAGTTCGATTAATACTTAGAACTTCTACTTTATTTTTTGTATTACGAATACCTGCCGTATCTATAAATCGGAAAATCGTACCATTAATATTTATTACTTCTTCTATACTGTTTCTTGTTGTACCGTGAATTTCTGAAACAATAGATCTTTCTTCATTCAACAAATAATTAAGTAAAGTTGACTTGCCAACATTAGTTTCTCCTACAATTGCTACTGGAATTCCATTTTTAACAGCATTCCCTAAATCAAAAGATTTAATTAATCGTAATAATGTATTCTCAATAGAAGAAACTAGACTTAATAAATTTGTTTGATTTACAAATTCTGTATTTTCTTCCCCAAAATCTAATTCTAATTCGATTAAAGAACTAAATTGAAGTAATTGAGATCGAAGATTTTTTAATTTTTTACTGAATTCACCTCTCATTTGATTAAATGCAAGACTATGAGAAGTATCTGAAGAAGAAGAAATCAAATCAGCTATAGCTTCTGCCTGAGTCAAATCTATTTTTCCATTTAAAAAAGCACGTTTAGTAAATTCTCCTGGTTGAGCTAAAAAACACCCATTATCTATTAATAATTTAATTATTTCCTCTTGAATATAAACTGATCCATGACATGTTATTTCAACAATATCTTCTCCTGTAAAAGAATTAGGAGATCGAAATACAGATGCAATAACTTTATCCAATATTTTATTTTTTTTATATATGGTCCCATAAGTTATGGTATATGAAGCTTGAGCCCTAAACGTAGTATGTTTGGTTATAGGTGTATATATTTTATCAACAATAACAATAGCTCCTTCACCAGAAACCCTTATCATAGCGACACTTCCTCGACCTGGAGGTGTCGCTATCGCACAAATTGTATCTCTATAATTCTTCATTATATTTAGTTTGACTATATCTAAAAATGAAGTCAAAAATGCAAATATTTCTAATACTTGAATCAATGTACAACCTGTAACATTAGCTACAAAATATAATTTAAAAATTAACCAATAATTACAATTTTTATAATAAACTATTATAAAATGAAGAATTAATTGATTTTCATTAACAGATAATTAGATATAATCAAAACAAGAATCTCTTTTTATTATAAATTAATGGCTGAATAAAAAATATAAAATACTACACAATAAATTAAAAAACAATTCTTCTTATCAAGAAGAAAAAATAACAAAAAAAATATGATACTAAAAATACTAAACAAATTTACAATTTTAATAAAAATCTAAAAATTATAATATAACAAAAAAAAGATATACGTAACACAAATTTGGCACACATCACAACAACTACTATTAAAATAAACTTAATTTACATCCGTTGAATTATCGTGATTTTTCGGTCTTGCAATAGTTTCTCTCATATTAGTATCAGCTTGAATATTTTTCATTTTATAATAATCCATAATACCAAAATTTCCATTTCTAAATGCTTCTGCCATCGCTTTTGGAATTTCTGCTTCTGCTTCTATAACTTTTGCACGCGCCTCCTGTGCTTTAGCTTTCATTTCTTGTTCTAAAGCGACAGCCATTGCACGTCGTTCTTCTGCTTTTGCTTGTGCAATATTTTTATCTGCTTGCGATTGATCCATTTGTAATTCTGCTCCAATATTTTTCCCTATATCAATATCTGCTACATCAATAGACAAAATTTCAAATGCTGTCCCAGCATCTAATCCTTTTTTTAAAACTACCTTAGATATTGCGTCAGGTGTTTCTAAAACTTCTTTATGTGTTTCTGAAGCTCCAATAGAAGCAATTATACCTTCTCCAACTCGTGCAATTACAGTTTCTTCACCAGCTCCTCCAACTAATTGTTTAATATTAGCACGTACCGTCACTCTTGCTTTTACTAAAAGTTGAATACCATTTTTTGCTACTGCAGCAATTGGAGGTGTATCTATTACTTTTGGATTAACTGACATTTGTACTGCTTGAAATACATCACGTCCAGCCAAATCAATCGCTGTTGCCATTTGAAATATTAAAGCAATATTAGCTTTTTCTGCAGATACTAAAGCATGAACAACTCGTTCAACATGACCTCCTGCTAAATAATGAGCTTCTAACTGATCTCTTGCAATATTTTTTAATCCAGCCTTGTGAGCTTCAATCATAGCATTTACAATTACAACAGGTGGAACTTTTCTCAATCGCATTAAAAAAAGTTGTAAAAGAGAAATATCTACACCTGATGCTTTTGCTGTAATCCAAAGCACAAACGGAACGTAGTATAAAAAAATAGATAATAAAACAATAATTGCTATAACAAATAACGCCCAAATAAATAATGTTAATTCCATATTTTTCTATCAATTCTTAAAAATTATTTAACTTTTACAATTAGTTGAGTAGAAGTTACTTTTATAACAATTACTTTTGTATCCTCATCGATAAATCTACCTAATGATTTTCCCTCTAAAATCATATTGTTTACTTCTACTTTTCCAACTGGATTAAGTCTGGAAACAGATATTCCCTCATCGCCTTCACAAATATTTAATATGTTTTCATCAATTACTGTAGAATCAATCTTACTGTTTAAAGCAATTTTATTAAAAATTTTAGATCTAAACATACAAATCATAAAAATAATAATAACAAGTATTAACAAACAAAAAATAAACACAAACAATCTAAATTCTAAATAAGTAAACACACTAAAAATTCCAAATACAACAGAAAACATGCAGGCAATAGTAATAAACGTAGTACACGGAACAAAAAAAAACCTAATAGTATTAAAATACTACATAACATAAAAAACAAAACAGTAAACATCAACCCTACCTAATAAGTAAAATTATCCTTAAAAATAAATAAATAATAAATTTCTACTATCTGCAAGAACTTTAATTAAATTATGAAAGAGTCGCAATCTAATATTTTTCTGTAAAAAATACAATTTTTACTTCAAAAAAGATTAATTATAACAATGAAGTATCGTAATAATACTATTAACAATTTCACTACTATTAATATTTATTTTTTAATCAAAATCTATTTTGCTAAAATTCACATATTTATAATAGACTACTACACTAAAAGTATAATCTACAATTTTATTAGCAATAAAGATCCCATTTTAGCATGTGCTATTTTCAAAAAAAATAGTTATAAAAAAAATAATAAACGTAAAATAACTCTTTTTATAAATATTAAAGCTATATGGTAGTAAATACACATTTTTTAATTCAAAATAACGCTATTTAATATTATTATTTTTTAATTCATTAAAAAATAATAATATTACCATAATCTTTAATCAAAAAACCTTTCATTAAAAATATTAATTCAAATAAAAAGCAATGAAAAAATTAAACTAATACTATATCAATCAAATATGATTTTAAAAAAATATATAACAGCAACAACAACGTTTTGAAACTTCAACAGCAACTAATAAATTTTTTATTATAATATTGATATACAAGTATAAAAAATCACCAAAATTTAAAACAAATTTATTTATACTAAATACTTAATTTAATTAACTTAGTATAAAGACTATTCACCATTTCATCAAAAATTTACTCATAAATTCTTACAAAATTTTTTCTTATGTTTCATGCTACAATTTTAATACAAAAAACTCAATGATATACGCGCACCATATACACAATACAAAATCATTGATGAAACACTATATATATATATAAAGATTTGAACGCTGATGGATGATACAATAAAATTAAATAGCAACTGAAAAATAACATCTATAGCTACAAAATTTCCGAAAATAGTATTTGGGAATGTATCAAAAATCTATACAAAAGTACCACAAGACATAAGAAAAATTCAGAATACAAAATATTAAAATAACTGAACCATATTTAACATAAAATCAGATATAGCAACTACAAAAAAACATATTGTCATTTTTATGAACACAATCATAAACAATTGATTTTTATCAAAATTTATCAACAATACAAATAACTACTAGTAGTAAATAAATTATTTACAATCCACATATTAACCATTTTTCATCATCAAACCTCATACGGACACAATCTTTTATAAAAAAATATCTTTGTCTTTTTTAAAATGTTTTACATATTCAACAAAATTTATTTTAATTTTTATTACATCATACTTGGCCTAAGTACAAAAATGCATTTGATACATATCAGCATAATACTAAATGCCTAAAAATTTCAATAACAAAAAACAAAAACATAAATAATACGAGCACAATAACTCCGAAGCTAAACATATACATCAATTCATCTAAAAACCGTAAAACATAGAACTAACTTAAAACAGTAAGCCCACATAAAGTATCAAATAATTTACAAAAATTAACTATTAATATTTCTGCTATAATAGCATTAATTACATAATCAAAATATAAAAACTATAGAATAACAAAAATCTAGTGCTGAAAAACAACACGACTACATATTCATATGTAAAAACATGATATAGTCACTCAAAACAAATTATCTGATTTAGATACCAAAAGAAATAAATAGGTATAAAATTTTCTCATATTAAAATTAATTGCATTACTAAAAACTTCTAATATATTTTCAATTCCAAAAATTACTGCAACATTATATCAAAATAAAAACCAACCAATTGTTGCAGTCAAAGTAATACAAATCACAATTAATAAAACAACTTATATAAATAAACATTGAAATTACTATAAGTATAACCCAAATTCAAATGTACATATTTATTATTGATTCGTATAACTCTTGCTTACCACTTAATTGAATTGGTTCACCATCTCTAATTGCAATATTTCTCAAATCAGCAAGTGTTAATTTACCACGTTCAAAAGATTTTCCATCTCCAAAATCAAATGAAGAATAACGATCAACACGTAATTTTTTATAATCTGACTTTTCAAGTATAGCTGCAGCTACAATTAAAGCACGAGCAAAAGCATCCATCCCAGAAATATGTGCAATAAAAATATCTTCTAAATCAGTTGAATTACGACGATTTTTTGCATCAAAATTTGTACCTCCGCTACTAAATCCTCCTCCTTCTACAATAACCAAAAGAGCTTGTGTCAATTCATAAATATTGATAGGAAATTGATCTGTGTCCCATCCATTTTGATAATCACCACGATTAGCATCAATGGAGCCAAGCATTCCTGCATCAACAGCAACTTGTAATTCATGTTCAAAAGTATGCCCTGCTAAAGTAGCATGATTCACCTCAATATTTACCTTAAAATCTTTATCCAATCCAAAATGACGTAAAAATCCAATAACAGTCTCTGTATCAAAATCATATTGATGTTTAGACGGCTCCATAGGCTTTGGTTCAATAAGAAAACATCCATTAAATCCATGCTTTCGCGCATAATCACGAGCGACAGTAAACATTTGTGCTAAGTGTTCCTTCTCACGTTTCATATCAGTATTGAGTAAACTCATATACCCTTCACGTCCACCCCAAAATACATAATTCGCACCTCCTAAAGCAATTGTTGCATCAATAGCATTTTTAATTTGAGCTCCAGCCCAAGAAACAACAGAGAAATTAGGATTAGTAGCAGCACCATTCATATAACGTGGATTACTAAAAACATTAGCTGTCCCCCAAAGCAATTTTATCCCAGTAAAATTTTGTTTTTCTTTAGCATATTCCACAATTTTATTTAAATTATTCTCATATTCTATGAGAGAATTCCCTTCATCTACCAAATCTGTATCATGAAAACAGTAAAATGGAATACTTAATTTATACATAAATTCAAACGCAGCATCCATTCTGTTTTTTGCACGACTAATAATGTCTGAACCACTATTCCACTGAAATATTTTAGTCCCTTTACCAAATTGATCAGTACCATCAGCACATAAAGTGTGCCAATAAGCCATAGAAAATCTCAACCACTCTTTTAAAGTTTTCCCAAGAACAATTTTCTTTTCATCATACCAATGAAAAGCTAATGGATTCTTACTCTCAATCCCTTCAAATTGTATCTTTTCTATTTTTGGAAAAAAACATTTACAATCTGTTTTCATAAATATAAAAAATCTAATTTAAATTTAAAAATTTCAATATAATAAAACATAAAAATGCCCAGCTTTAATAAAATTTTCATATTTACAAAAAACTGAACCTAAAAACAATTTTTCCACTTTTCATATGCCTCCTGGTATTGATTTTTTTTTACAATCTCAGGATTTATTACTGCAATCCTTTCCAAATTAGCAAATGCTTCTTGAGTATCATTATAAATTTTAGCTCCCAACCCTGCCCCCTTAGCTGCACCGACGGATCCATTAGTGTTATAGAGTTCAACGGGAACCCCACTAATACTCGCTAAAGTTTGGCGAAAAACTGGACTTAAAAACATATTGGCGTTACCAGCACGAATGGACTGTATATTTATTCCAATCCCTTCCATTATTTCCATCCCATACTGAAAAGAAAAAACAATTCCTTCTTGTGCAGCACGAATAATATCTGATTGACTATGCAAATTAAAATTAATACCATGGATAGAAGATCTAATATCTTTATTCTCTAAAATACGCTCCGCTCCATTTCCAAAAGGAACAATAGATATACCCCTACTTCCAATAATTGATTGAGAAGCTAATTTATTTATGTCATCATAAGATAACCCAAAAGTAATATTATTTTTAATCCATGAATTTAATATTCCAGTTCCATTAATACACAACAAAACTCCCAAACGAACTTTTTCTTTTTCACAGTGGTTAACATGAGCAAAAGTGTTTACACGCGAAAGAGGATCATAATTTATCTTATCTAATACACCATAAATTACCCCAGAAGTACCAGCTGTTGAAGCAATTTCATTCGGATTAAAAACATTTAATGATAAAGCATTATTAGGCTGGTCACCAGCCCTATAAGATATTGGAGTACCCTCTTTTAATCCTAATTCTTTTGCTGCTCCAGAAGAAACAATCCCCTGAGTTCCAAAAATTGGTCTAATATCAGGAACGAGATTTCTATCAAAACCGAAATAACTAAAAACATCTTCAGATATACAATTATTTTTGAAATCCCAAAAGATACCCTCAGATAATCCTTCTAAAGTAATTGTAATATCATTAGTTAACTTCATGGCAATATAATCACCTGGCAGCATAAATTTATATATTTGTTTATAAACTTCTGGTTCATGATCTTTGACCCATGCCAATTTAGAAGCAGTAAAATTTCCTGGAGAATTAAGTAAATGAGATAAGCACTTTTCCTTCCCAATAATTTTAAAAGCTTTTTCTCCGTATGAAACTGCCCTACTATCACACCAAATAATTGCCGGACGCAATACTTTCTTAAACTTATTCACTAAAACTAAACCATGCATTTGCCATGAAATACCAATAGCTTTAATATCTTCAGCAAGAATCTTTGACTGCTCTAAAACTGACTCATTAGCTAATTTTAAATTTATCCACCACGACTCTGGATCTTGCTCTGCCCACCCAAAATTTTCAGAAAAAATTCGCATCTCTGTTTTTGGATAAAAATCTTGCGATATAACCTTGCCAGATTCTGCTTCCACTATACACGCCTTAACAGAAGAACTTCCAATATCGTACCCTAACAAATACATTAGAATAACTTTAAAATATTTTAATAACAAAAGCTAAACACAAAAATCCCATCAGTTAACTTTAAATACAACCAAGTGCATTCCTCAAATGTAAAAATATTTTTGTATAAATCAAATTTTATTTATAACTTTAGTAATTTTAGAGATGGTAATCGCATAGAGAATCTATATCCTAACTGTTAAACGGGGCATTAGCTCACCTTTGGTAGAGCGTTAGACCGGCAGTCTAAAGGTAACGAGTTCAAGTCTCGTATGCTCCACAGAGCAACAAAATTTCGTTATATCTTAAATTTAATCAATTATTGTGATTTAAATAAGCACTTATTAGATCGTCAATATTACCATCCATAACAGATTGTATATTAGTAGTTTGCCAGCCTGTACGATGATCTTTTATTCGTTTATCATCAAAAATATATGAACGAATCTGTGACCCCCATTCTATCTTTTTTTTGTCAGCTTCTATCTTCATGGTAGTTTGTCTGCGTTTTTTTAGTTCTAATTCATACAATTGTGATTTCAATAGACGAATAGCATTGTTTTTATTTGTAAATTGAGAACGAGATTCAGTATTTTCAATTATAATTTCTTCAATCTTCCCTGTAGTAAAATTTTTATGATTATAATGTAAACGCACACCTGTTTCAACTTTATTAACATTTTGACCACCTGCTCCACTTGATCGAAAAGTATCCCATGTAATGTCACCTAAATTAACATTAATTTCAATCGTATCATCTACTAAAGGAACAACAGAAACAGAAGCAAAAGAAGTCATTCGCTTCCCTTTTGCATTGTATGGAGATACTCGAACAAGACGATGTACTCCGTTTTCGCTTTTCAAATAACCAAAAGCATAATCACCATCAACTTGTAAAGTAACTTTTTTTATTCCAGCATCATCACCTTCCAAATAATTAATGACAGTAACTTTATACTTTTTATTTTCACTCCAACGACTGTACATTCTATATAACATTTCAACCCAATCTTGCGCTTCAACTCCACCTGCTCCAGCATTTATTTTCAATATTGCTCCAAAATGGTCTTCTTCTGAACGAAGTGTATTTTTTAATTCTAAATCACCAAGCAGAATAATAACATTTTTATAAATTTCATCTACTTCTTCTTCTCCAATAATACCATCTTTATTAAAATCAAAAGCCAAACATAATTCTTCAACTGATTCTTGAATCTTTTTATATGCATTTATCGATGATTTTATATTACTTACGTCTTTCATCTGTTTTTTTGCACATTTAGTATTTTCCCAAAAATCATATGCTCGTATAGATTCTTTTTCTTTTTTTAATTTAATTATTCCATTATCAACGTCAAAGATGCCTCCTCAGTGCCAATTGACGCTTTACAACTTTTTGCAATTGTTCTATTGTTATCATAAAATTATTTAAATCTTAACCACTTGATAATTTCAAATATAACAAAATATTGTAGAAAACAATTTGTTAACAACAAAATAACCACAAAAATTACCATTAAATTATAATCATTCATTTTAACAGTACAACTACATACACACATAACTCAATCAAAATAATTTAACAATTACAATATCGATCCAGT
This sequence comes from Candidatus Azobacteroides pseudotrichonymphae, assembly GCA_002091395.1. GTDB lineage: Bacteria > Bacteroidota > Bacteroidia > Bacteroidales > Azobacteroidaceae > Azobacteroides > Azobacteroides pseudotrichonymphae_A. The sequence continues at coordinate 58,994 of AP017914.1, read as the reverse complement.
TTTATAGACTATTTAGTAATTTTTCGTACATATTAATTATTTTAAAATTAATGGACTAAAACATTAAAAAAATAAAATACAATTTTATAAGTACTTTCATTATACATATAACATATAATTCTTATTATGCAATAAACTAACTATTGTCTAATAAAAAATGTTATAATTTTTACTAATCCTAGGAAGAATACAATGATTTTTTATAAGATCAGTTTGAATTGATAATTTTAATATAAACTCTATACTTATAAAATTTAAACAGTACAACCTTTAGTATAAAAATTGCACTGTAAAAATATATTAACTACAATATCGAATACATTGTCATTAACTCAGTACTAATTAAATCAAATACTGACTACAAATGTAGATTTTAAAAAAAAAAATCTACATTTGTAGTCAGTATTGAAATACTAATTTAATTATGAATCTAATTCAATTTAAGTTTAAAATGGCAACAAAGATAAGATTACAAAGGCATGGTCGTAAAGATTATGCATTTTATCACATAGTGATCGCAGATAGCAAGGCTCCAAGAAATGGGAAATTTATAGAAAGAATTGGGTTTTACAATCCAAATACAAATCCTGCAACAATTAATTTAAAATTCGATAGGGCTCTATATTGGCTAGGCGTAGGTGCACAACCAACAAATACAACAAAAAGCATACTTTCACATAAAGGTGTTTTTTTTAAAAAACACTTACTAAATGGAATTTCCAAAGGTGTTATTTCTGAAACAGAAATGAAAAATAAATTTGAAATATGGGAAAATAATAAACAAGTATTAATTCGGTCAAAAATTAACAATTTTCAAAAATCTGTCAGTAAAACTAAAATAGATTCTGAAAATATATGAAATCACTAAAAATTACCATATAATGGTAGTATTGATAGTATGAAATAGAAAATTAATTCATTTTTTACTTAAAAAATTATAAAAATGGATTAATATTTAAATAAGAGCTGAACATTTTTTTTTTATAAAAATTAGTTTCTCAACAAAAATATTTACAAATATTACTGTATTTTAGTTTCAAACTATTGTATGAGCTTTTTATCTCATTCAATTGTCAATAATTTGCTATAAATTTTTCCTACATATTTTAATTATTAATAACATACTACAAAAAACAAAAATTTTATGTTTCACATTTCAGATTCTATATAATGAACTCCATTTTTTTTTATTGTTAAAATAGTACTCAAAAAGTATACTTTTACGAAAAAGTATTCGTGGTAATTTGTTATTACTTCGAATAATTCGATACCGTTTTTTTAATTTTATAAAATCTAACCTTGCCTTCAATATTGAAAAAAAATTATAAAATTGGCCAGTCAACAAATAATAAATAGCAAATAAATAATCCAAAAAAAAACGAACAACCATCACTTCATGATAGTATATATACGGCAGATTTTTATAAAGCATTAAAAGATTATTTCTATAATTCAAATATATTTTTTGAGAACATTCTTTAGGAAGTGTTGCTCCTCCCATATGATAAACGTAAGATGATGGCAAACACATAATTTTTTTTTCAAGTAAATTCAACCTCCAACACAAATCTATCTCTTCCTGATGGGCAAAAAACACGGGATCAAAGCCACCTGCCATTTTAAAATCTTTTAATCGAATAAATAAACATGCTCCACTTGCCCAAAAGATACGTATCGGATTATTATATTGTCCATTGTCTTTTTCTACCGTAGAAAAAATACGCCCACGGCAAAAAGGATATCCATACCTATCTAAAAACCCTCCACTTGCTCCAGAATATTCAAATGAATATTTATCAGTTAATGACAAAATTTTTGGCTGTACAGCCGCAACATCATTATGAATTTTTAAATAATCTATTGCTGAATTAAACCAACTTTTGCTAACTTCAACATCAGAATTTAGTAAAACTACATATTCATAATCAATATTTAATAGTACTTTATTATATCCTTCTGCAAATCCATAGTTTTTATTCAACGATAGTACAATTAATGTATGAGAATAAGAATGTAAAAACTCTAAAGAGTTATCTGTAGATCCATTATCAACAACAAAAATATCAACATTTTTCTTAGGAGTATACATTAACAGCGATGGTAAAAACCTTCTCAACAGATCACATCCATTCCAATTAAGAATAACAACAGCTGCTTGTTTCACTATTGATTATTAATATAAAACAACAGATTATAGAAAATTTTGTAAAAATTTTCTATATCAAAAATTCAAAGTTAGTGCTGTCATTTCGTTATTCCATCCTCCTAATGTTATATTGAATAATTGATTAACAGCCTTTTTATTATATATAGTTTCTACTTTTATATAATTTTCAGTAAACCCATACATTTTATCACCATTAGAAATATTTTCAAATAAAACAGTATGCTTCGTTCCTATCTGTGAAAAATAAAAATCTTTATATTTTTTTTCTGACAGTACTATCATTTTTTTACATCGTTCATTTTTTTCTATTGAAGAAACTTCTTGATTAATACTTAAAGCTTTAGAACTTATACGTTCTGAATAAGGAAATACATGTAATTGACTGAATGGCAAATTTTCTAAGAAAAACTGACTTTCGTTGAAACATTCATTATTTTCTCCTCTCATCCCAACAATAATATCAAGTCCTATGAATGCATCTGACATAAGAAATTTTATCTTCTTTATTTTAGATTTAATTAATTCTGTATCGTACTTGCGACGCATCAACTGTAACACAGTGTCACTACCAGATTGCAAAGGTATATGGAAATGAGGCACAAAATGGTCAGATGATGCAACAAATTCTATAATTTCATCACTCAATAAATTTGGTTCGATAGAAGAAATGCGGAATCTACCAATACTATCAACTTCATCCAATTTTTCCAACAAGTTTAAAAAATTTTCTCCTGTACTTTTCCCGAAATCTCCAATATTAACTCCCGTTAAAACAATTTCTTTTACTCCTTTTTCAAATAATTTTTTTACACTTTTAACTATATCTGATATTTTTCCATTTCTACTTTCCCCTCTTAATGATGGAATAATACAGTAGCTGCAAGTGTAATCGCATCCATCTTGTATTTTCAAAAACGAACGTGTTCTATTTCCATAAGAATATGCATAAGTAAACTTAGTTTTACCGATTGAAGATACTATTACTCCTTTTTTTTTCTTTAAAACATATTTGAGCAAATTCATCTTTTCTTTTAATCCTACTAGTAAATCAATTTTATCAATTTCCACAGAATTTTCGCTATACAATTGAGCATAGCAACCAGTAACCACCAAGAAAGTATTCGGATACTTTTTTTTAATATAGTGAATTAAATTATGACATCTTCTATCTGCTCCTTTTGTCACTGAACAAGCATTAATAATTACAACATCTGGATTTTCTCCTGTTTTTACTGTATTAATTCCGGCATGTAAAAAATAATTTTCTATAGCAGAAGTTTCTGCATAGTTTAATTTACAACCAAATGTATAGTATGCCGCTCTTTTCAACATAATTAATAAAAATAAAAAACTCCCAAAAATACTAATTTTATAAATATAAAAACTTACATTTTATAACCAAAAACAATATTATTTATGTAGAGAAAAAATAAAAGCAATATTAATTTATTTTTATGTACAAATTATAATTTTTATAGCTATAGTATAGTAATACGATTTTATCACAATTTTTATTTTTTTTTTAAAATTATATTTTTAACTTAGTTACAGGGCAAGTGGTCTATACAACCAGCTCCCATATTAAATTCCCCAGGGCTTGACAGCAGCAAGGGCATATGGTTGTAGCGGTGTGATATAGTCCAACGTGCCCATTTGTTATTCTAAACCTATCCATATTATTTATATTTAAATAAAATTGGAATATTTGATCAAACAAATAAAAACGCTAACAATTTGTTAGATATAATCTAAGATTATTAAAAACTATAATTCATTTATAAAATTGACAACTCTTAAACTTTTTACTTTATAACATATTATTAAATATCAAATCCAATATCTCTGCGATAGTATTTTCCTTCAAAATTTATCAATTTCGTATTTTTAAAAATTTTTTGTAATGCGTCTTTTTTATTTTCTCCATAAGAGCTGACTACTAATACACGACCTCCATTAGTTATAATTGATCCTTTACTCTCTATTGTCCCCGAATGAAAAATAATACTATCTTGTATTTTATCTAGTCCTTCAATAATTTTGCCTTTATCGTATATTCCAGGATAACCTTTAGAAGCTAAAACCACTGATGCAACAGTTCTACTGTCAATAATTAATTCTTTTTCAAAAAGATTTTTATTAACAACCCCTTCTAATAAATCCACTAAATCTGATTTTATGCGAGGTATAATAACCTCTGCTTCTGGATCTCCTATACGACAATTATATTCAATAACTATAGGATCATTGTCCACATTCATTAGCCCAAAAAAAATAAAACCATTATAATCAATATTTTCTTTTTTTAATCCATTTATAGTTGGAATAATAATACGTTTTTCTATTTTCTTCATAAATACTTTGTCGACAAATGGAACAGGACTTATAGCTCCCATTCCTCCTGTATTTAATCCAGTATCTCCCTCTCCTATCCGTTTATAATCTTTTGCTTCTGGAAGAATCTTATAATTAACTCCATCTGTTATTACAAACACAGAACACTCTATTCCGTAAATAAATTTCTCAATTACTACTAACTCATCGACTCTTTCAGTTAATATAAATTTTAACTGTTTAATTGCTTCTTCTAAACTATCAATAATAAATACACCTTTTCCAGAAGCCAAACCATCAACTTTTAAAACATAAGGGGATTCCATTTTTTCTATATGACATATTCCTTCTTCTAAATTTTCCTTAGTTACGTTTAAATACTCAGACGTAGGTATACTGTACTTAGACATAAAAAATTTAGCAAAGCTTTTGCTCCCCTCTATCATTGCTCCTTTACTGGAAGGGCCAATCAAAGAAATATTTTTCAATTTCCCATCTTGTTTAAAGAAATCATAAATACCTTTTACAAGTGGCTCTTCAGGACCAACTACAACCATTGTAATAGCATTATTTATAATAAAATGTTTTATAGATTCAAAATCTGTTATTAAAATATTAACATTCTTACCAATTGTTGCTGTCCCTGAATTTCCTGGAGCAATATAAAGATCTCCAAGCTTTGGACTTTGTTTAATTTTCCAAGCCAAAGCATGCTCCCTTCCTCCACTTCCTAATAATAAAATATTTTCCATTTTTCTTCTAAAATTATCTTAAATCTTCACAATTTATAATTTCAAATACGTACCATTCTGACAATTAATATCAGAAGCACAAGTAATTACTACTTCCTTTACTCCAGAAAAAAGAGCTGAAAAAGCATTTTCTAACTTAGGCAACATTCCACGACTAATAGCTCCATCTTTTTTATATTTCTGAAAATCAACATAACTTAATTCTTTAATAATACTATTTTCATCTGTTTCGTCAACCAAAACCCCATTTTTATCTAAACAATAAACTAATCGAATATCATAATTACAAACTAAGATTTTTGATACTTCACCTGCTATACTATCTGCATTAGTATTTAACAATTGCCCTTCCCCATCATGAGTAATTGGAGCAAACACAATTGTATAACCATTGTTTATAAGTTTATTTAATAAATGCACGTTAATTTTCTGAATATCACCAACTAAACCATAATTAACATTATTTCTTACTAATCTCATACTGGACCGTATTATATCAGCATCAGCACCAGTAAAACCTATAGCATTTATTCCAAACGATTGTAACTTAGAAACAATTTCTTTGTTAATTAATCCAGCATAAATCATAACAGCTAATTTTAAAATCTTTTCAGTGGTAATTCTACGCCCATTAACTACTTTAGTTTCAACATTAATTCCTTTAGCAAATTCATCAAGAACAGCTCCACCGCCATGAATCAACATTTTATAGCCAACAATAATTGAAAAATTTTTAATAAAGTGATTCCTTACATCAGGATCTTTTATAATCTTTCCTCCAACTTTAATGATAGTCAATTTTTTCATTTTTTAGTAAATCATATTAAATTTTAATCATAAAATACACAATGATTTAATTATAAGTAGGCAAGTGTGAATAATTTTGTGAATACCGTAACATTTGATCAGCATAATTTTCATTATAACTAATTTTTACATCTACAATATCACCTTGCATATTTTTAATTGGTTTATAAACTGGATTAACAAACCCTTTATAAGGAGTAATATTCAAATGATTATATCTTTCCAAAACCTCTTTATGTAAATCAATATCTATACAAACAGCATAATTTTCAACTAAATATTTTGCTTTGTTAAAATCTCCCTCACTTTTAATGCGCTGTATCTCAATAAGTAATTGACTTATTAAATCGTGCATCTTTTTATAATCATTAATAACAATATAAGTTTTTCCGCTTTTTTTTATTATACCTGCGACATTTTCATTATGTCCAATTTCAAGAATATAATTAGAAATAAGAGCACGATTTATCATATGCGACTCTTCCATTTTCCCCCCAAGTTTGATACAAGCAAGTTGAGTAATAATTCCGTTCATCAAAAATTTATAATACTCTGCTTTATAAGCATTATGGTCTGAAAGTAACCCAAGTTCTAATATTTTGGCATCAAACATATAGTAAAGACTAAACAAATCAGCACGTGCTTCTTCAATAGAAGCACTGTAACACCCTAAAGCATTAGTATTTTTTATCAAAGAACTCCCTGATGCATGTCCCAAACATTCGTGCAAAATTGTGTGAAGATTGCCTGTTCTAAACCCATATTTTTTAATCATTTTTTTTTCTTTACAACCATAAACAAATTCATCTATAAATCCACTTGTAAAAAACATTTTGCTATAAGCATTTGAAATATTAGATATAGTAATAGATTTTGATCCATAATTTTCACGAATCCAATTAGAATTTGGCAAATTGATTCCCAAAGGAGAAGAAGGATAACAATCACCTCCTAAAATTGTGGCAATAACCACTTTGCTGGTAACCCCTTTTACTTTTTTTTTTTTAAATTTTGAATCAATCGGAGAATTATCTTCAAACCATTGAGCATTATCACTAATAAGTTTAACCATCTTTGTTTTTTCAAAATCCTCAAAATTTACAATAGATTCCCAACTAGCTTTTATTCCTAAAGAATCACCGTAGGATTCAGTAAATCCATTAATAAAATCAATTTTTGATAATGTATCATGAATCCATTGTATAGCATACTCATCATATGTTTTCAAACAACCGGTTCTGTAATATTTTATTAAAAAATCAATAACATTTTTTTGTTGTTTATTTTCAACATACTTACTTGCTTCTATTAACCAATGAACAATTTGTTCTATAGCAGCAGAATACAATCCTCCGATCTTATATACTTCTTCAATTAAAATTCCATTTTTTTTAACTAAACGACTATTCAAGCCATGTAAAATAGAAGTAGTACCAATTGATTTTTTTTTTGTATCATAAAACTGCTCAACATCTGCCTGAGTAACATTCCAACCGTAATAATTATTAGCAGAAGATAAAATAACATCACAATTACTATCTTGATTAATTTTTTTTGCATAAATATGTGGATCATACATAACAGGAATTATTTCCATTAGAAAATCATCTAACGACTGGCCATCCCTTACAGGAACAACAGAACTACTTAAAGATTTTACATTTTTCATAAAAAAATCTTTAGAAAAATCAGGTAAAATCTTATTTCCACTATAATTATTATGAATTCCATTAAAAAACCAAATTTTTTTTATATAAATCAAAAAGGCTTTATAATTTTCATCTGTCTTATCTCCAACATACTTAGAATAAATAGCCTCTAAAGATCGTCTAATTGCCAAATTGTAACTGTTATTTTGATCAAAAACAATATCTCTCCCGTGTAATGCGGCTTCATTAAGGCAATAAATCAATTTCTTTTGATTTATTGAAAGGCTTTCCCATTTTTCAACAACATAACGTAAAATACTTACGTTATCAAAACATTCTACAATATGATTCAATTAAAATTGGCCAATTTTAAAATATTTTTTAAAAATTTACGTCAAATTCAAATAATTATAATGCCAACACAACAACACAAAATTAAAACTATAACCACAAAATGAAATTTGATTACAAAATCAAAATACATAACGACTAGTAAAAACTATAGTAGCACTATTTACAAAATTTATATGCAACCATATTTATATCATGTTTTAATTTATTTATCAGTAAAACGTACTACAACAATTCAAGAAAAAAATAAAAACAAAAAACACAATCAATATTGACACTTATTTTATCAATCTAATAGCATAAAACAAAAATAAATTATAATCATAATTTAAATGATATCATTGTTTGATAATTAAAATCTAAATTGTAATTTTTACATCAAATCTTTTTCTAATTGTTTTTTAGCATAATCTTTATCTATGTATAATTCTTTCTTAGAGAAAGAAGAAATCTCGTACATTGCATTAAGCATAATAGTTTCTGTAATTGAACGCAATCCTCTCGCACCCAATTTAAGCTCTATAGATTTATCTACAATAAAATTCAACACTTCTTCATCAAAACTCAACCTAATTCCATCCATTTCAAATAACTTAATATATTGTTTAATAATTGCATTTTTTGGTTCTGTAAGAATATTTCGCAAAGTCATGCGATTTAAAGGTTCAAGATAAGTTAAAACAGAAAGCCTTCCAATAATTTCAGGAATAAGGCCAAAAGATTTTAAATCTTGTGGAGAAATATACTTCAATAAATTATCTTTATCAATATTTTGAATATTTTTCCCAGCATAACCTACAATATGCATATTTAAACGTTTAGCTATTTTTTTTTCAATTCCGTCAAAAGCACCTCCACAGATAAAAAGAATATTCTTTGTATCAACCTGTATCATGTCTTGATCCGGATGCTTACGCCCTCCTTTAGGAGGAACATTAACTAGAGATCCTTCCAATAATTTTAAAAGTCCCTGCTGAACTCCCTCTCCACTTACATCTCTCGTAATAGAGGGATTGTCACCCTTACGGGCAATTTTATCTATTTCATCTATAAATACAATTCCACACTCCGCAACTTTCAAATTATAATCAGCCACTTGTAGTAAACGAGTCAAAATACTTTCAATATCTTCACCAACATAACCTGCTTCAGTTAAAACAGTTGCATCAACAATAGTAAATGGAACTTTTAATAAACGAGCAATTGTTTTAGCTAGAAGTGTTTTCCCAGTACCAGTTTCTCCAACCAAAATAATATTGGATTTTTCTATTTCTACATCATCATCATCATTTTTATTATTTAATCTTAATAACCTCTTATAATGATTATAAACAGCAACAGAAAGATAACACTTTGCAGAATCTTGACCAATTACATATTGATCTAATAAAATTTTAATATCTCTTGGATATGGAAGATTATACAATTGAATTCGTTGCTTCTTTTTTGAAAATTTAATCATATTATAAGATTGCATTATGCAAATATCACAAATACAAATGCCTTTCTCTTGAATAAATGTGTTTGAAAGATTTCCACACAAACTACAACGAATTCCAGTATTCTCGCTTATTATAAGTTTACTCATTTTTCACAAGTACTTTGTCTATCATTCCATAGGATACCGCTTCTTTTGCATTCATCCAAAAATCACGATCTCCATCTTTTAACACTTGCTCGTAAGTTTGTCCTGAATGCTCAGCAATAATTGTATATATTTCTTTTTTTATTTTTAATATTTCTTGAGCTGTAATTTCAATATCAGAAGCTTGTCCTTGTACACCACCCAATGGTTGATGAATCATCACTCGTGAATGACTCAGTGCAGAACGCTTCCCCTTTGCCCCCGCCACTAACAAAACAGCAGCCATCGACGCTGCCATACCAGTGCAAATAGTAGATACATCACTGGAAATAAATTGCATTGTATCGTAAATACCATATCCAGCATACACAACTCCACCTGGGGAATTAATATAAATAAAAATATCCTTACCGGGCTCAGCTGAATCAAGATATAAAAGCTGAGCTTGAACTACACTCGCAGAATAATCATCTATTTGTGTGCCTAAAAAAATGATGCGATCCATCATTAAACGAGAAAAAACATCCATTTGAGCTATATTCAATTGCCTTTCTTCTATAATAGTTGGCGAAATATAACTACTAGAAATTGCTATATACTTGTTAAGTACATTTCTATTCATTCTTAAATGCTTAATAGCATAAGTTTCAAAATCATTGTTCATTAAATTTACAATTTAAATATTTATTTAAGTATTTTCCAAAATTCTTTTTCTGTTAAATTTGATACTTTTAAAGTAATTTTTTCTTTCATTATACTAATAATTTTAGTTTTTAATGCCATATTATACAGTTGTTTAGAATTTTTTTCCACTTTTAATAATTCACTCACATGTTTTTCTAATACAGCATCTGGAATTAAACACAGACTAAATAAATTTGATTGCGATTTAATTAAATCTTTAGCAGTTTGTTTAATATCTTCTATTGTTATTGTCGTAACATTTTCTTCAAATATTTTATTACAAATAAATTTAATTTTTACATCCTGTAAAATGTAAGAAAAATTTTCTTCAACTATTTCTCTAGAAATTTTAAAATTATTTTTTACAAAATATTGTTTCAAAAAAGTTTCCGGAAATTTGATATCTGTCATTTTTTTTAACAAAAATTGTTTTACATCTTCCCAAAAACAGCAATCACTCTCAAATTGAAATTGTAAAATTAAATTTTCTTTGACTTTTTTTTTGAATGTTTCTACAGAAGTAACCACACCAACACCACATAGTTTATCAAATAGTTTTTGATCAACTTCTGCACGATTATGACGATTTATTTCAGTAATAACAAAAGAAAAATTTCCTTGAAAAGAAGTTATTCGAATATTCCAAATTTTTAAAAAAAAGGATAATTCATTTTTGTTTTTTCCAAAAGCCTTATATGGATTGAATATAACAGTATCTCCGATTTTTTTTCCAATAAATTTTAATTTTTCTACATCATCATTCATTAAAAAAAGTGCCAATTGAACATTGCTGAAATTAATGCCTCCTCTATTGGGAATGTCATATTCATTTAGCTCTATAAATTTACCTTTTATTATATCTCCACCTTCTATTAACTCAGCATTAGTATTATCATTACTATATTGAATTCTAATAAAATCAATATGTTTTTCTATCATCTCATCTGTTACAGATATAGAATAATATGGTAATTCATCACATTTTGTTAAATTAACGCAAACATTTGGTTGTAACCATATATCAAATAAAAATTCGTACTCTTCTTGATTATCTAAATCAAGATTACTTTTAACTAAACAAGGATTCAATAATACATTTAGTTCGTTTTTTTTTATGTATTCAGATAATTTATCTGAAACTAATTTATTCACTTCTCTTGTTAAAATGTCTTTACCATATATCGATTGAATAATATACTTAGGCACATTACCTTTACGAAACCCAGGTATAATTGCATTTTTACAAAAATTATTTAATGATTTCTTCACTAAAAATTGATAATCAGTTTTAGTCACCGTAATTGCAATTTGTATATAAACGGCATTATTTTTATTTATTGAAATATTCATATGTTACATATTTGTTTTCTTTTGAAGAATACAATTCAAAAACCAACATTTTAAGCTCACACAGTAAATTATACAATGATCGGCAGATTTATAAAAAAAATTACATATGATCCTTCGTACTAATTTTTTTTTACATTTTTTATAAAAACTAATAATTATACTATGACATCTTCACTTTGGACATATATATAATATGTACATTATAGTAATTGCATACACTTCAAAAAGCTTTATTTTTCATTTTAATAAAACATTTTCAATTCTATCAATACTTATACTAAAATTTTTTAATTATTATTTATATAACTTTCTATATTTCTTTAATGATAAACCCTGCTTGCAACAAATCTTTCCAATAATTAGGGTATGACTTACTAACTACTTCCGGAGTATCTATAATAATTTCTTTTAATTTCAAACAAGCTGGAGCAAATGCCATTGCCATACGATGATCTCCATAAGTAGAAATTATAGGATTATTCTCTTTTGAACATCTCTCACCATTCCATTCTATAACATTATCAGAATAATTTTCAATTACGTATCCTAATTTGCGCATCTCTTTTTGCAAAGCAAAAACACGATCTGTTTCTTTTATACGTAAACTTTTCACTCCTTTAAAATAAAAATGAATACCTAATAAACAACAACTTACAACAAAAGTTTGAACTAAATCTGGTTCATTAATAAAATCATAATATAGATATTCTACATTCAATTTTTTTTTTAAATCATTCGAAATCGTTAAATTTTTATCAAAACATGAACATGTAGAAAAAACAAACTCTGTCTTTACTCCTAGCTTTTCAAATAAAAATCTTCCTCTAGCATCTCCTTGTATGCTATTTTCTTCCAATCCTAATAATTTTATTGAAGATTTTTTTAATGAAAAAGCCATTATTTCATACCAATAAGAAGCTGCTGACCAATCATTTTCGATTTTAAACGGATGAGCATGGTATGATTGCGGCCCAATCTTAATAAGATTTTCCATCCATTCAACTTTGACATCAAAAATATTCATTAAATGAGCGGTCATTTTAATGTATGGTTTAGAAATTACATCACCTCTCAATTTTAAAATTAATCCTTGTTCTAAAACAGGTGCAATCATCATTAATGCCGAAACATATTGGGAACTGATTTCACTATCTACAGAAACTAATCCGCCTTTTAATTTTTTGCCAACAATGCTCAAAGGAGGGAAACCTTTTTCACCCAAAAAATTAATTTCAGCACCCAAATGATATAAAACATTTGTTAACTCTCGAATTGGACGATTCTTCATTCTCTCATTACCTGTAATATTCCAATTTCCATCACGTTGAGCTAAATAAGCTGTAAGAAAACGCATAGCAGTTCCAGCAGATCCAACATCAAAATCATTATGAGAAGATTGTAACGCACGAGCTAATATTTGAGTATCATCACTATTTGAAAGATTATCTATAAAATATTCATTTTTTTTTTTACTTAATGCACTCAAAATCAAAATACGATTGCTGATACTTTTAGAAGCAGGCAATTTTACTGAAGTATTTATATATAAATTAGTAGGCGGTTGTACTTTGTAAATCATAATTCATAATACTCTTGCATCAAAGTATGAAAAATTCCAGAAAAATCACATTACTAACAAATTTAACATTCATTCTTGTTTCACAATTCAAACAATTTCATAACAAAAATATTCGACGATATACAAAAATAAAAAAAATTAATTATTTGTATTATTCATTGAGTTTTATAATTTAACAAAAAAAAGTTTCCAATTTTATTTTGTTTTATTACATAACTTTATGGAGTTTTATCAGTTTAAATAATTTTAAATTAAAAACTGAAAGAACACAATTGTTTCAAATCACATACTGATAGTATTCTTACAAAAGAAGAACAATTCATCGCCAGAATATAGAAATATTGTAGTATAAAATTTTTAAATCATGTATAATGTATACATGTATATGTATAATGCTATACATATACATTAAATGTCAAAGTTAACCATCTATCAATCAAAAATTGAATTTAAAATAAAAAATGAAGCAAAAATCCTACACAACTAAATATTAAAAAATAAACCACATATTTACATAATACTAAAATTGATATATACTGTACAAACGCTTTTTAATTAATATTTATGGAAAGTTCAAATTTTTAATTGTTAATTATTAATTAAACTGATAATTAAAAATTATAGTACATCAATTTCAAAAAATCAGTTCTCAAAAAGCTATTCATATAATAAATATTATGTGAATCAATGAAAATTCACACTCATAACTTTTATTTGCCATTATGCAAATAATAAATCAGAATTGATTTCTAGAATTACAAAATGAATTTAAAACATTCGTATTCCACCAAATTAGATATACAAATTTTTGTAAAAATCATTTTTTCAATTCAATAATTGTATGATCATATCTGCTTAACTACTTCTTCAATAAGAAAAGCCATACGTGGACATGCAATATTTGCTGCTTTTTGCACCTCTACATGATCTATTTCTACAATTTTACCAAAAATACCTAAGTCAGTAATTATGGAAAATGCCAATACTTTCAATCCACCGTGTCGAGCAACAATTACTTCAGGGACTGTTGACATGCCAACAGCATCACCACCTATTATTCTAAAATAATGATATTCAGCAGGAGTTTCAAATGTAGGGCCCTGAACACCAACATAGATTCCAAACTGTAATTTGATACTATTCGCATTAGCAATATTTTTTGCTAAACATCGCAATTTTTTATCATACGTTTGACTCATATCCAGAAAACGAACTCCAAGTTTACATGAATTTTTACCTCTTAATGGATGTTCAGGAAAAAGATTAATATGGTCCTCTATTAACATGACGTCTCCAACTTGAAAAGTACTATTCATTCCACCTGCAGCATTAGATACAAATAGATAGTCAAATCCTAAAAATTGCATTACTCTCACCGGATATGTTACATGCTGCATACTATAACCTTCATAATAGTGAAATCTCCCTTGCATTGCTATAACATCTTTATTTCCTAATTGGCCAATAATTAACTTGCCATCATGTCCTTCAACAGTAGGAATTGGAAAATTTGGAATTTTTTCATATGGAATTATCACTTTGTTTTTGATATTATTCACAAACCCACTCATTCCAGTCCCTAAAATAATCCCGATTTTAGTTTCTAGTGATATATATGGTCTAAGCCACAATGCAGTTTCTTCTAAAATCTTCAACATTTGTTCTAATAAAAAAATTGTCAATTATTCAGCATATTAATTACAACTAATTCAAGATAATCAATATACAAACTTAATAACACAAACTAAAACTTAGAATATTACTTCAAAATTTATTTGCAATTTTCTTTTCAATAATATTTCTAATTAAAAAGATAATTTCACTACATTTTTTACAATTAGTCCTTGATTTTAGTTTAAAGTTCAAAAATCCTAGCTAAAAGATAATTTTTTAACACAAAAATTATCTTTTACTAAAAAATCATCAAAAAAAATAGATTGACTACATACTATTTGCATAGTAAAATTTTACAAAAACAAAAAGCAATTAAATATATATATTTCTGAAAATTATCCTCAATAATATCCAAAAATTAACTCTAAATCATTATTCTACAAAAATTACTTTTTGCAAAATTCTTTCGAATATTTATTTTAACATATCACATTCATGATAAACAATTTTTCACAATTCTTTCCATACAAATTAAGACAAAATTTTTTCTAATCCAATGCTTTTTTGTTAAAAAAAAAATTATTATGTATTTTGGATATTTAAGTTATTCACTTTATTAATATAATCTATAGTACTGAGCCCAATAAATTAATGTCTTAGAATTAGCAATTTTTCATAACACTTAAAATTTAAATTACTGTAAACTACAACATCGAATTAAAATATAAACTTAATTAATATTATCATACAGCTAACTCTAAACATATTACACAAGTTTTTGAAAAAATTTATTTATAACAAAACTTAAATACTACATCTATAAATGCTGAAAATTTATAAATAAAGAACTTTACAATACAAACTATTAAATAATTTTTTGATATTTCACAAAATATTCTACAATTCATGTAAAACAATTAATAAAACAATCTAGACAAATCTGAACTCTAAAGTTGTAAAAATATAAAAATTAACATTAGCTTTGTCCATATTGAAATTTATTTATATTGAATGATACAGCATTAAAATTTGTAATACTTAAATTATGATTTTGATTTATTCCAGTTTATATTAAAACTTAAGCGAATATTAAAGTAATAAAAATTTATATATAATTTTGCTATTATATATAATTTGTAACGTGCGGTTATATATTTTTGCAAAAATTATCTGAAAAATTTATAATAACTATTTTTTAGTTGTACTTGTGAAACAATATTTGCGAAAATAGCTCAGCTGGTAGAGTATAACCTTGCCAAGGTTAGGGTCGCGGGTTCGAATCCCGTTTTTCGCTCAAATAAAAAATTAAATTTTATATTTTTGGATAAAATTTTATATTTTCAATGTTTAATATTAGTTCAGGCCTCTTTAGCTCAGTGTGGAAGAGCACGTGATTTGTAATCTCGTGGTCGTTGGTTCGAATCCAACAAGAGGCTCAAAAAAAATAGAATTTTAAGAATGGGTAGTTACCAGAGCGGTCAAATGGGGCTGACTGTAAATCAGCTGAATATATCTACGGTGGTTCGAATCCACCACTGCCCACACAAAGTAAGCGGAAGTAGCTCAGTAGATAGAGCATTAGCCTTCCAAGCTAATGGTCGCGGGTTTGAATCCCGTCTTCCGCTCATTAGATTTTTGAAAAGCTATTATAATTTTTTGCCATTGAAATTATAATGTTGATTATGACTTCTTGGAGTTACTACGTTTTAGTTAAATCTTGAGAATAATTCAATATTAATATCATAATACTTATTACGAAGAATAATTCTATGAATATTAAAGCAATATAATTTTTGTGTTTTCGATTAAATAATTCAAAAAATTAGTCTATAAAAATTAAATCATAATTGTTAAAAATTTTTCAATTACGATTGTACACTCAGAATATACTATTAAATATTAGTATAAGTATTATAAATGGTTCAACTAAAGTGAGCAATCTGATTTTTTTTGTTTTTTAAGTATACCTATTGAATTCAACATAAATGCTATTAAAATGTTTATCCTAATGATTGCTACTTTCATAGTGTGTTATACATGCATTGCTATGGAAAATATTTTGTGTATTCATAAAACAGCTATGGCATTACTACTGGCAGTTTCACTATGGATATTCTTTTCTTTAGGTAATTGTTGCTCATTTTCTGTTTATAAAGATTTTCTTACTTATTGTGAATACCATTCTAATAATAATTTTACGTACTGGCTCGTACACAATTTATTAATTGAATATTTAGGGAAAACATCAGAAGTATTGTTTTTTTTGATTGGCACAATGGCAATTGTTGAAATAATTAACGTGTATGGAGGGTTCAGATTGATTATAAACAGAATTCATACAACTAAAAAAGTATCTTTTATATGGATTATTGGATTTTTAACTTTTGGAATATCTGCTATACTAGATAATATCACAACGTCTATTATAATGACTACTTTATTACGAAAATTAATTGTTAATAAAAAAGATCGCTGGCTTTTTGGAAGTGTTATTATTTTAGCTGCTAATGCTGGTGGCATATGGAGCCCCATCGGCGATATCACAACTGTAATGTTATGGATCGCTGAAAAAATTAATTCAAATTACCTTATTGCTAACACATTTTTACCAGCTTTAACATCCATGACAATTCCTATAGGAATACTTTCTTTCACAATGGATAGTTCTATCATTTATTTGAAAACTATTGAAAATGAAATTAAATTTCCAAAAAAAATAAATAACTTCGTGTTTTTTTTAGGTATTGGAATTTTGTTATTTGTCCCTTTATTTAAAAAAATTACTAATCTTCCTCCTTATTTTGGGATGTTAGGTGGTTTTAGTATACTCTGGATTGTAAGCAATTTTATATACCAAAATAACAAACACAACTGTTCATTATCAATACACAATATTTTAAAACGAGTTGATATTCACAATATTCTCTTCTTTTTTGGCATACTGATGGCAATAAATGCGTTACAATCATATGGAATATTGGATTTATTATCTGCTTTTTTAGATAAGATATTTATAAAAGAATCAAATAAATACTACATAATTTCCATCATTATTGGTGTTTTTTCTTCAATAATAGATAATATCCCTTTAGTTGCTGGAACAATAGAAATGTACAAAGCCATACCTAATAATCATTACTTTTGGACATTTCTCGCTTATACCACTGGAAGTGGTGGGAGTATTTTACTAATCGGATCTGCCGCTGGTGTTGCAGTTATGGGCATGGAAGATATTAATTTTATTTGGTACTCTAAAAAAATATCATGGATAGTATTGATAGGTTATTTAAGCGGTTGCTTTGTGTATATTTTTCAACAGATTTTAATCTAAAAACAGTATGAATGTAAAAATTTTTTTTGACAAAATTTCATCTAATGCTAATCCAGAAAAGTCAAAAATTAAAATGAAATATTTCAAAATAAAGCAAGGACAATGTGAGAAAAATGATATAATGCTTGGTGTATCAACGCCAACAATCAGAAACCTTGTAAAAGAATTTGATTTATATTTGCCAGAAATACAAACATTACTGTATTCTAAATATCACGAAATTCGATTAGCTGGACTGCTATTTTTGGTCAAAATATTTTCGGAAACAAAAAATGAATTGGAAAGAGAAGAAATATTTAATTTTTATATAAAAAATACACATAAAATTAATAATTGGGATTTGGTAGATGTTTCCTGCTACAAAATAATTGGATTGCATTTATTAAATAAAAAAAATAGAAATATACTGTATAAACTTGCTTATGGCAATTTATGGGAGCAACGAATATCTATAGTTTCTACAATGGCATTTATCAAAAATCAACAATTTGATGACACATTAGCACTTGCCGAAAAATTACTAATTAATCAAAATGATCTGATACACAAAGCAGTTGGCTGGATGTTGAGGGAAATTGGCAAAAGAAATTTTACTGTATTAGTTGATTTTCTTGAAAAGAAATACAAACAAATGCCTAGAACAATGTTACGATATTCAATAGAACTTTTCTCTCCTGAGAGAAGAAGATATTTTATGAAAAAGTAATCACAATTTAAAACGAAATAACATATATTTGTGGTCACATCTTAATAAAATCATAATCTTTAAGGAATCTAAAATAACGTAAATTAAATTTATCTAAAACTGTTTTTGGCATTCATAAGATATTGAGTTTAACAAATTAAGAAACGTAAGTTCTATCTATTTTTTTGCAAGTGAGTAAAAAGCTAAATAAAAACAATTTATAATTAAAAATATTTAGGAAATTTAAAAATGAATAATACAAACATAAATTTTAACTGGGACACTTCTGAAAAAGAAGAAATTTACAATGGAATAAACAGAGATCAATTAATAGAAATATACAATCAGTCAGTAGGGAAAATTAGCAACAATGAAGTAGTTACAGGTAAGATAGTGTCTATTTCTAAAAAAGAAGTATTTATCGATATTGGATATAAATCCAATGGCATAGTTTCAGCATCGGAATTTCGATACTGTTCTGATTTGAAAGTTGGCGATAAAATAGATGTATATATTGAAAATCAAGAAGATAAAAAAGGACAATTACTTATTTCTCATAAAAAGGCTTGTTTTATTCATTCGTGGAATAAAGTAAATGAAGCATTCAAAAATAACAAAATTATTAATGGTTACATAAAATGTCGCACTAAGGGAGGGATGATTGTAGATATATTTGGAATAGAAGCATTTTTACCTGGATCTCAAATTGATGTCAAACCTATAAGGGATTATGATTTATTTGTAGATAAAACAATGGAATTCAAAATTGTTAAAATTAGCCAAGAATCTAAGAATATAGTTATTTCTCACAAGATTCTTATTGAAGCAGAAATGGAACAACAAAAAAAGGATATTATTTCAAAACTTGAAAAAGGTCAAATTTTAGATGGTATGGTTAAAAATATAACTAATTACGGAGTATTTATTGATTTAGGAGGTGTAGATGGCTTGATTCATATTACTGATTTAAGTTGGGGACGCGTATCACATCCAGAAGAAATAGTCAAATTAGACGAAAAAATTAGTGTGGTCATCCTTGATTTTGATGATGAAAAAAAAAGAATTGCTCTTGGCCTAAAACAATTAACTGCTCATCCTTGGGATAATATAAACGAAAATTTGAAAACAGGTAGTACTGTAAGTGGGAAAGTTGTTGTTGTAACTGATTATGGAGCTTTCGTTGAGATATCTCCAGGTATTGAAGGTCTTATTCATGTCTCAGAAATGACATGGTCGCAGCATTTGAAAAATGCTCAAGAATATATTCAAGTTGGAGAAAAAGTAGAAGCTATCATTTTAAGTATAGATCGTGAAGAGAGAAAAATGGCGTTGGGACTTAAACAACTAAAGGATGACCCGTGGAAAAATATTGATAAATATGCAGTTGGTGACAACCATACAGCCAAAGTACGCAATTTCACTAACTTTGGCATTTTCGTAGAAATGGAAGGAGGCATTGATGGATTAATCCATATTTCTGACCTTTCATGGACCAAAAAAATTAAACATCCAAGTGAAATAACATCTATTGGCAATAATATTGACGTTAAAATATTAGAAATTGACAAAGAAAATCGTCGTCTATTTTTAGGACACAAACAAATAAAAGAGAATCCATGGGATACATTTGAAACAATTTTTACAATTGGATCAATACATAAAGGAACTGTTGTTGAATTATTTGACAAAGGTGCTGTTATTTCTTTACCATACGAAGTAGAGGGATTTGCTACTCCAAAACACTTGGTAAAAGAAGATGGAAGTCAAGCATCGTTAAACGAAACACTCAATTTCAAAATTATAGAATTTAATAAAGATACTAGACGAATAATCCTTTCTCATAGCCGCATATTCGAAGACAAACAAAAAAAAGAAAAAATATAATATATGACCAAAAATAAAATGTAAATTTTAAAAAACTTAATCACCAATCGAAAACAAACTATATTTAACAAATTTGTTATAGTAACGGAACTTACCTATCATTTTTAATTCTGTTAATACATACAATTACATTTGCAATATTTATTATCATGATTTTTATCGTGATTTTATATAAAAATGTTTAATCGAACTTTTAAGAAAAAATTGAAAGTGTTACATTAACTAAATATTTAGGCAAAAACTAATCTGATTTTTATTAGTTTATGTGCAAAAGTGTCTCATTTTAAAAGTAAGCATTAATTTTTCTCAAAAAAAAAATTGTAAATATTTTTATTATAACGTACACTAAGATAGTAAAATACAAATCATAAATAAAAAATAATTCTTGTAAAGATTTAAATATTGTAACAATAATTAACAAAATTTCTTAAAGAGAAAAACAAAACTATTAGATGAAAAGTATTCCAAATTAAAATAAATTAAACTATTAAAATTTTAATTTATACGATTCATCCACAATAAGCATTATATTCAATTTAAGGAATATTTTTAAAAAATTATTTTATGAATTACTTACAAATAAAATACTTGAACATAATTATAAACATATTTATAAACATACTTATAATAATATAAAAATTGGTTATAATCTCTTTTTATAGGGAAATTATCTATAGTTTATGGTGCTATATTATAACTTAGTATTGCCATGATAGTCTTATTTTAAACCTGTATACAGCTTAGCCAGAATTAAAAAATAAAATAGCAAAACAATCATTCATTTTAAAAATAAAAAATATTAAATACTTATAAAGTAAAATAAACTAGTGATAAATTAAGAAAGAAAATAACCAAATTATACAATACAAATTTTGTACAATTAAAATGTTAATAACGAATAATTAATTTTCATAACATACCAAAATAAACATTTAATTCAAGAATTAAAATTTAAATAAAAATTTCTTGAATTTGTTACATTCAAGAAATTTGAAAAATTCATATATAAATATTTTTGAAACAAACAAAATTGTTGATCAAGAGTAAAAAACAAATAAACCAAATAAAATGAATGTTTAAAATCATGATAAAAAACAAAAAATTAACATTTTCACTTTTATTGAATTTGTTTTTTTAATTAAAAAATATTTCGTTTAATTAAATTGCGTAATTTAAAAAATCATTTCAATAAAAATATTAAAAACATATAATAATGAATAAACAACATACAATAAAAAAAAAATTTTCTATTTCAGGAAATGGATTTCACAATGGCCAACTAGTAAATGTTACATTTTGTCCAGCACATACAAATCATGGGTACAAAATTAAACGCATTGATTTAGATAAACAGCCTATAATTAATGCAGTAGCTGAAAACGTAATTGATTCTATATGTTATAATACAACTATATCACAAAATGGAGTATATATAAATGCTATTGAACATGCTATGGCTGCATTATATGCTTCTCAAGTAGATAATTGTTTAATAGAAATTAATGCATCAGAATTCCCAATTCTTGACGGCGGATCAATATCCTATATTAATGAAATTGAACAAATTGGCTTAGAAGAACAGCCGCTTGAACGTGAATTCTTCATTATAAGAGATAAAATAGAGATCTGCGATGAAACAAAAAAATCAAATATTGTATTACTTCCAGATGATCATTTAGTGATTAATACACTTATCACTTCTAAATCAAAAATTATTAATAACCAATTTGCTACACTTGATCATATAGACAACTTTAAAAATGAAATAGCAACTAGTCGTACTTTTGTATCTATAAAAGAACTAGAATTATTACTAAAAAAAAATATGTTCAAAGGAAGTAATTTAAATAATACAGTTATTATTTACGAACAACAAATAACTCAAGACAAATTAAACCAGTTGACAACTATAATGAATATTGGTCACACAGACGCAACAAAGTTAGGCTATATTACAAAAAAAGAAATAACTTATTCTAACGAATACGCAAAACACAAATTATTAGATATTTTAGGCGATATTTCTTTAATTGGGAAACCTATTCGTGGACGAATCATTGCCACTTGCCCAAATCACAAAATCAATAATCAAATGGCTAGAATTATTCGTAAAAAAATTAAGGTTGCTGAGATACAAATACCTGAATATAACCAAAATAAATTACCATTAATGGATATAAATCGCATTAAAGAACTTCTTCCTCATAGATACCCATTTTTATTAGTAGACAAAATTATTGAAATAGGAGAAAATTATATTGTGGGTATTAAAAATGTTTCAATTAATGAACCATTTTTCCAAGGACACTTTCCTAAAGAGCCATTAGTACCAGGTGTTCTACTTGTAGAAGCTATGGCTCAAGTAGGAGGACTATTAGTATTAAATACATTGGAAAACCCAAATCTTTATTCTACTTACTTTATGAAAATAAACTCTGTTAAATTTCGTAAAAAAGTTACACCTGGTGATACATTGATATTTCATTTGAAATTTACTACTGAAATTCGTAGAGGAATAGCTAATATGAAAGGGTTTTGTTTCGTTGGAGAATATTTGGTATGCGAAGCTGAATTTATGGCACAAATAGCCATAAAAGAAAAATAATACAAATTCAAGTATAAATAATTATTCACTATACATCACCGAATTACACTTCTATATAAAATTAAATTATTACAATCTAAAATGACTATCTATTTTATGTTAAAACAAATTCATAATTAAATTTGAAATAATAACTCTTAATAAGTATTATTTTCAACAAAATTAACTAACTTACATATGGAAAAGAACGATTATACATAATACAAGCCGGATTAAAATCTAAAAAATAGCTATAAAAGTTAGTGCATTATTCAATATAATAAAAAAAACTACTGTATGTTAAATTGTTTTTAATCAATAAAAATTACATTCATTAATTAGTGTGTAAATAATTTTATATAAATAAAATACATCAATGCAATTAGATGTTATATTTTATCAAAAATATAACATCTAATTGCATTATATTGTATGTACAGTGTTTTATCACAATAAAAATAAATAACGAAAATTAAAAAATTGTAGATGGAAAATTTAATATCTTCTTTTAATGTAGTTGCTCCATTATTAATTATAATGGTAATAGGCTATATTTCAAAGTGTATTAGATTTGTTAGTGAAGATTTTCTCAATCAACTGAATCGATTTGTATTTAACTTTTGTTTACCAATAATGCTATTTCAAAATATAAAATTTTCTTGCAAAGAAAATTCACCAGATAGGTTGTTATTTTACATTATAATATGTGGAATAATTCTTACAATCTTTTTTTCAGTATTAATAGTCCCCATGTTAATAAAAAAAAAAACAAAAAGGAGTCATAATTCAAGGAATTTACCGTAGTAATGCAATAATCTATGGGGCCCCAATAATTACAAAAATGTATGGTAATACATCAATTGGGAAAATTTCTTTATTAATGTGCGTAATAATACCACTATATAATATATCATCAGTAATCATATTAGCTATTTACTCTGATAATAATAAGAATGATAAAATAACATTAAAAGATATCATAAAACATATCGTAAAAAACCCTTTAATAATTGGTAGTGTATCAGGATTAATAATGGTAATTACACAATTAAAACTACCAAAAGTTATTGAAGTGCCGATTGATCAATTATCAAAACTTGCTATTCCTTTGGCTTTATTTATTATAGGAGGGGATTTTAAAATTAAAATGTTACGAGGTAATTTTATTAAAGTAATTACAATAACAATTGTACGATTAATAATTATACCTATTATTATGATTATCATAAGTATTTACTTAGGACTTAGAAATATAAATCTAGCTATAATACTAGGTGTTTTTGCAACACCAACAGCTACAGCAAGCTGTATTATGGCAAAAAACATGCATGGCGACTATAATCTCGCAGTCCAAATAGTCATACTAACAACAGCCTGCTCTTGTATTACAATTTTTTTTCTAATTTATTTTTTATGTACACATGGATACATAAAAATAATATAATTTTTATGTATCCATGTGTACATAATGAATCAAAGCCGTTATAGCTCAGATTGGTAGAGCAACGCATTCGTAACGCGTATGTCATGAGTTCAAATCTCATTAACGGCTCTCTGTTTGCCTTTTAAGTAAAAATATTGCTTCCTTACCTAAATTAAAAAGTAAATCAATTATGCTCAAATTAGGACAAAATCCAATTTTTTTTTCAAATACTTGATAATAAGATTTAAAATCTTTAATAAATGATACTTTTTTAGGATGTATTTTTTCTCGCAAATCTAATACATCAGAATTTATATTTTTCATATATGTAGATGTATAAAAAATATTTGGAGAAATACCCAATAATGAACAAATTAATTCTCTTAATTCTTCATTGAAATCATATAAAAATTTTTGTTTTTTTTCATAAAAAGGTCTAAAAATACTTTTATAATATTGAAAAAAAGGTGTTGAGCTATAATTGGCAACAATTGCATTCCAATGCAATTGTTGCCAATTTATATTTTCAGCTATATAAACATCTCGTATCAGGCATTTACAAAAATTATGTTTAGAAATTGGTATGCTCAAAGATTGTATCCCATTAGACGAAGCAATAACACATCTATTTCTATAAGTTTGTTTTACATAATTATCTTGACTTTCAATAACTATATTTTTTGCATTAGCAAGTTGTATGTAATATTCAATAGGTGCCAAATATGCTGTAGATAAAAAAACATTTTTCACAATCATTATTTTTTCATAAAAAACGGAAAATACGATTCAATCGAATTTTACCACTAAACAAATTTCGATCTTTATCTATAGATAATAATACTATTAATGGTTTCCCAACAATATGATCCTCAGGGACAAAACCCCATGACCTTGAATCTAATGAATTATGACGATTATCGCCAAGCATAAAATAATAATCATACTTGAAAGTATATACATTAGTTTCTATATTATTAATAAAAATTTTATGACTACTATTACTCTGGTATAGTATATTACCTTCATAATTGACAATACAACGCTTATATAATGCTAAATTTTTTTTATTTAAAACAATTGTTTTCCCCTTTTGCGGAATCCACACTGGTCCAAAATTATCTCTAGTCCAACCTGTATTGTATCCATAAGGATATGTATGTCCTCCAAAATTTTCAGGTTCTATATGAATAGATTTCACAATACATTCTCTTTTCAAGAGATACAAAGATTTTTTTGTTAACGGCAAACGATAAACTGGATTAAAATTACCATTCTTATCTGATTTAATTCCTAAAAAACTAAATATAAGTGGAGCAGTAGTTGAATTATTAACAAGTATCTGATCATCTTTACTAACATTCAATCTTTTAAAAATTTCATCAGATATCAAATCTCCTTTAGTTTCAACAAAAAAATTAAACTGTATACACTTTATATATGGGAATAAAACACCATTAACATATACAACATTATTTATAATTTGCAATGAATCTCCAGGAATAGCAACACAACGTTTTACATAATTTTCCCTCCTATCCACTGGACGAGTCATAATTTTTCCAAACATCTTTTCTTCTGTCCCAATATATTTCCATCCAAATCGATGCACTAACTCATAATAATCATAATCCTGATAATTAGATACAACTGTATCACCAGCTGGAAAATTAAAAACAACAATATCTCCTCTTTTTACAGTCCCTAATCCTTTTAGTCGCTTGTAGTTCCAAAAAGGAGAATCAGAATAGGATTTTAAATTAAAAATTGGTAAAGTATTATGAGCAATTGGAATCGATAACGGAGTATTAGGAAGTCTAGGACCATAATTAATTTTACTAACAAATAAATAATCTCCAACTAAAAGTGTTTTTTCCAGTGAAGAAGTTGGAATTTTATAATGCTGAAAAGCAAAAATATTTATAAAATAAACAGATACAATAGAAAAAATAATAGCATCTATCCATTCTAACACTTTTTTCAAAGTTGAACTTTTTAATTGATCAAATTTCCACCATGGAATTATGTTTAAAACATAAATATCAAAAATTAACAATAAAACTAATAATAACCAGTAGTTACTATTCCAAATTGTGAATAGTATATACACAACCGCAACAATAATAAATTTAACCCATTGAAAATAACATTTTCCAGTATTTGTCTTCATTTTCTAATTTCACAAAAAATATTTCAGTCAATATAAATGCACACTTTTAACAGTTATAACTTTAACAAATCATCCATACTTAAAAATCCAGTTTTTTTTTGTGTATACTCAGCTGCTAAAATTGCTCCAAAAGCAAATCCCCTCCTATTTTTTGCATTGTGTCTAATAGTAATAATATCAGACTCAGATTCATAAATAACTGTGTGAATCCCAGGGAATTTACCTATTCGTTTAGAACGAATAGGTAAATTAGAAAAAGATTTGCGTTCAATATTTTTTACTATTCCTTCTGCTAACGTGATAGCCGTACCACTTGGCGTATCTAACTTTTTAATGTGATGAACTTCCTCTACAAGTACATCATACTGATTAAAAGTATTCATCAATTTTGCAAAAAATTTGTTAACAGCAAAAAATAAATTAACACCAATACTATAATTAGAAGCATAGAAAAATGTTTTTTTATTTTCTAGACATTCTTTTTTAATTTTCCAAATATTCTGTAACCAACCAGTAGTCCCTGTTACAACAGGAATATTTCTTTCAAAACATTTCATATAATTGTTAAATGCTGATTTCGGACAAGTAAATTCAATTGCAACATCAGTATAATGAATAAAATTATCAGAATTAAAATCTCTCTGATTTTTTGTATCTATGATTGATGTAATACAATGTCCACGTTCAAGTGCTATTTTTTCTATTTCATGCCCCATTTTGCCATAACCTATTAATGCAATATTCATCATTATTTTTTTATTGTACAATACTTACAAACAGAAAATCTCGCAAATTAAAAATTTAAAACCAATCAATTTTAGATATTTTTTGAATTATTTCAATAAAAATTGTAATTTTGAAAACGTCTTAACCAGGTCCTATAGCTCAGTAGGTTAGAGCACCTGACTCATAATCAGGGAGTCCCAGGTTCAACCCCTGGTGGGACCACAGCTAAAACACTAAAAATAAGTAAAGGATCGATTTACAAACATAAATTTTTCCATATCACTGACAAAATTAAAAACTAAATTTTAATCTAGAACTAAAAATTTACTCACTACAAATATTTAACATTTAGTACAAATTTTTTATCAATCATTAAACAAACCGCTCAGTAACATTTTAAATAAAAAAATGAAACAACCACAGTATTCTATTAAACAAAGCTATTTACAATTTTTTCATTTATTACTACAACAATTATTAAAGGCACAACACATCGAATACGACATAATATAAAATTTGTAATTATAAAAATTATTCAAGCAACTTTATAATCATAAATTAATGAGAAAGACCAAATTACAAAAATTTAAAGAAATAGAGAAATTTTCAAATGTTTTTCAATGTCCTTACACAGTTTTAAAAAAAAAAATCAAAATAAAAAATAAATTATCTAATCTATTTCCACAGAACGATAACCCGCTCATCCTCGAGCTTGGTTGTGGAAAAGGTGAATATACAACCAATTTAGCAAGATTATTTCCAAACAAAAATTTTGTAGGAGTAGACATAAAAGGAGCAAGAATTTATTCAGGAGCTAAGCAAGCATTAATGGAACACTTAAATAACGTAGCATTTTTGCGTACCAATATAGACATTATTAATCATTTTTTCATACAAAATAAAATATCTGAAATTTGGATACCATTTCCAGATCCACAAATAAAAAAAATAAACAAAAGACTAATATCTGCCCGTTTTATAAAATACTACAGCAATATTTTAATAAATAATGGAATCATTCATCTAAAAACAGATAGCGATTTTTTATTCAATTATACTCGTAAAATTATAGAAGCTAATAACTTCAGAATTCTGTTTCAAACAAATGACTTATATAAAAATTATCAAACAGATAAAATACTTACCATTAAAACTTTTTATGAACAACAATGGCTCAATAAAGGATTGAAAATCAAGTATATTTCTTTTTTTTTACAAAAAAAAGAAATATACTTTGAACCAAAATCTGGAATAGATATTTAAATCACCTGATTGCTAAAAATTTCAATAACATTAAACATTTTACTTATAAAAGTAGCTTTTTAAAAAATCTCTAGCACTGATAAATTATCTTTTTTATACTCTTTTCCATAGAAAATTAATAAAAATGAAATATGGACTGTAATTGGCAAAAATGGAACTGAAAAATATTACTAGTATAAATAGAAAGCTAGTTGACGGTGAAATTATTTATTTATTCAAACAATTAAAAAACTATTAGGATAGTTGATTTTCAATAAATACGTTCACAATATCAAATTTTCAAAAATTCCACTATCAACAACATTTCAACCATACAAAAATCAATAATTGGATAAAATTATTGATTTTTAAATGAAAAAAACACAAATAATGCATAGTAAACTTGTTAATTTGTCAAACAGATTTTTTTTATTAACTGTAGTATTTCTCAAAAAACTATTGTATTGTATCATACAGAAACAATAGTAAAAATTCAAACAAATATATAGACTATATTATTTTAATAAATACTTAATTGTGGAATAAACAAAAGAGAAAAATTAACACTTCTAAATAATAACGAAACCATTAAATTTACATTAATTAGTTATATTATATATAACTACAGACAATCCAATTTAGTACACTACGAAGCTAAGTATTATTTTATAAAAACGCATCACAGGTAAAAATATTTAGAATATAAAAAATTGAACCTATTTACCAAAATAATCATTTTGTACTATAGACAAAATGTATTTGCAAACAAATAGTACCATTTGGATTTCATTATGGCACTGTGCTGTATAGAAAATGTAAGAAAAATCAAATTATTCTTGCTTACTATTTATTTAATTTATTCAATATTTTTTTGTGAAAAACAGTCTATCTTCACAATTTTATCATTTGATGAACATATATCGATACGTTTTTATTCGATCAACTAGTTAAATTCAGAATTGCTAATTTTATATGAATACATTTCCACTGATTAAATGATAATAACAAACACCCTTGTCCGAATATTATTGGACCAATAATACTAAACAAATAAATAACTTATTTTTAATAATCATAAATCAAAAAAAATTAAAGCATCAATTTATTTTTTCGTTTGCGAAATATTATTTCTGTAAATACAGTTAGTGATATCGGAATATTATTAAACTATATTTGATTAAAAAATTTATTTTTTATTTCACTAATTATCTAATAATAAGCAATTTTACATTGACCAAATCTATAACTATTAATAATATTTATCTATCATTTTTTTATAACTATTAAATTAATTAAATACAATATATTTGAATATTACTTTTTTTAACAAAAAAATTGAAAATCAATTTAGATCAATTCAAATTTTATGAAAAAATAATTTCACACTAAAATTTTTCATAAAACAATATTACAACATATATATAAAAGCTACAACAAAAAAACAAACCAAATTAAAAACAATTTATCTACATAACTAATGTATATTAATTTATTATGAATAGCATTCGCATTAGTATTATTCAATCTGAAATTATTTGTGAAAACAAAGAGAAAAATATAAAAAAATTTTTTTATTTAATTTCCCAATTAAAAGGAAAATCTGATTTAGTTATACTTCCAGAAATGTTTACTACAGGATTTTCTATTAAAAAACCACACTTGTCAGAAACTAATACAGATGAAACAATGCAATCAATTTTAAATTGGGCAAAAGAATTTGATTTTGCTATCTCTGGAAGTTTTCTAGCAAGAAATGAATATAATAATCTATTTAACAGAGGATTTTTTGCAACTGCGAAAGGAGAAATTTATTTTTCTGACAAAAAACATCTTTTCAGTATAGGTGAAGAAAATAAATTTCTTATTCCAGGAAAAAGTTATACAATTATTCATTACAAAAATTGGAATATTCGATTAATTATTTGCTATGACCTAAGATTTCCGGTTTGGACTAGAAACAAAAATAATGAATATGATCTTTTACTTTGTATAGCGAATTGGCCAAAAATTCGCTATAACGCATGGAAAATTTTACTAAAAGCAAGAGCTATTGAAAATTTATGTTATACCTGCGGAGTAAATCGAATTGGATATGACAACAACAATATCTTATACCAAGGTGATTCCATGCTCTTAAATTTCAAAGGAGAAACCATTTTGCAAGCAAAACCAAATCAAGAATCTATTCTTACATCTACATTAAATAAAAGCGAATTGCAAAAATTTAGAAATGAATTTTGTGTATGGAAAGATGCAGATTCGTTCACTTTTTTATAAATAAAATTATTTATATATATGATTCGTAATATTTATTTTACAAAAAATAAAACAAAACTTACTTAATTCAAAAATTAACTATAAAGATTCCACATTTAATTAAATTTAATTTTTTACATAAATTTTATAAACTTGCTTACAAAGCAATATTAAAAATATCAAAACAACAATTAATACAAGTTGAATACAATAATGAACTAATTTAAAAACAAATTAAGAAAACAATACCGACAATTTAGTCAATCTTATGTTATATAAAAAAACATAAACTACAAATAAATTTAAATTTTTTCTAAATAAATAAAACAATTACTTAGAATTTATAGCAAAAAAAATGGCTTCAAAAGCCTATCAAGGTTATTCAAATTAAAAATACTATTAGAAAATATGATAAATCTCAAACAAAAATTAATGAAAATGAAAGTAAAAATTTTTTTATAGTTTTTAACTAAAAAAGTACATTCATTGTTCATTAATATACTCGTTGTCAATAATGATTAAAAATTAATATTAAAACCGTAATAATCATAAAATATAGTACTTTATATTTTTTAATAAAACACGTTAAAACATAATGTTATAGCTTGTAAGAAAAACAAATTTTACTACTAACACTACTTAAGCTTATAATCACTATAATTATAATTAATAACTGGTTTTTAAAAATTTACACAAAACATAATTCCTAAACTAGGTTTGTACTATTAATATTATCTATAAATTTTTAATAAATGACATTAAACACTTACAATCACTTACTATTTAAATGAAAATTTAACTTAATAAATGTAAAACATTTAATACATATGATTCACATGACTAAACTTGGCATGATTATAATTAATTAACGTTATACAATTTCACTTCTGAAATTAAATATAATTACGGCATCATATATAAAGATTATTTAATTGATTATATTATAGTATATATGATTAGTTCAATCATAAGTTAGATCTCTGTTTATTTATATATGTATATACGTAAATCCATTTAATTGCATTTCTTTTTTATCATAAATATTTCTTCCATCAAGAATAATAGCATGACGCATCATTTTTTTTAATAATTTAAAACAAGGCAAACGAAATTCTTTCCATTCTGTTAATAACAATAAAGCACTAGCATCATTGACAGCATCATACATGTTTTCAAAATAACGTAATTCATTACCAAATTTTTTTTTTACTTCATTCATAGCAACAGGATCATATACTTGCAATATTACTCCTTTTTTTAGTAGCAAATTGATGATTGCTAAAGATGGAGCTTCACGTATATCATTTGTATTTGGTTTGAAAGATAATCCCCAAAGAGTTATAATTTTTCCTTTTAAGTCATTTTTAAATATACGTATAAGTTTATCAAAAAGTATTGTTTTTTGTTTCTTATTAACATTTTCTACAGCCTGTAGTATTTGCATAGAATAACCACTTTTCTTACCTATTTGAATTAAAGCTTTTATATCTTTTGAAAAACAACTACCTCCATACCCACAACCAGGGTACAAAAATTTGGTTCCTATACGAGAATCAAATCCAATACCACTACGAACCATATCTATATCTGCACCAACCAAACTACATAAGTTGGCAATATCATTCATAAATGAAATGCGTGTTGCTAACATGGCATTAGTTGCGTATTTAATCATTTCTGCTGAAAAAATATCAGTATAAATCATTCGATAACAATTCAATGTAAATGGTTTATACAATTTATCTATTATTTTTCTTGCTGTACCATTTTCTACTCCAATCACTATTCTATCTGGACTCATGAAATCTTTTATAGCAGACCCTTCTTTCAGAAATTCAGGATTAACTGCTACATCAAAAAGAATATTTACACGTCTATTATCTAATTCATTTTGGATAATTATTTTTATATCTCTAGAAGTTCCTACTGGAACAGTACTTTTAATAACTACTAAAACATAATTATTTATATTTTCCCCTATAGTACGTGCTACGCTTAATATTGAATGTAAATCAGCATTACCAAATTTATCAGGTGGAGTTTCTACGGCAATAAAAATTATTTTTACTTCATTTTTTAAACAATTTTTCAAATCAGTTGTAAAATTTAACCGTTTTGCCTTATAATTTTTTTTAACTAATTCTTCCAAGCCTGGCTCATAAATTGGAATAATTCCATTATTAAGTTTTTGTATTTTAATTTTATCCGTATCTACACAAGACACATTAATACCCATTTCTGAAAAACAACTTCCTGTTACCAACCCAACATACCCTGTTCCAATAATTACAATATTCATTTTAAAAAATATATTTAACCAAAAATGTTTTTAATTTTACTGAACAAAATTATTCAATAAAAATGATACACTATACAAAAAAATATCTTATCTTCGCAACCAGAGATTTT
Source organism: Candidatus Azobacteroides pseudotrichonymphae (assembly GCA_002091395.1). Lineage (GTDB taxonomy): Bacteria > Bacteroidota > Bacteroidia > Bacteroidales > Azobacteroidaceae > Azobacteroides > Azobacteroides pseudotrichonymphae_A. The sequence continues at coordinate 25,418 of AP017914.1, read as the reverse complement.
CTATAATGAGAATTTGAGTGTCGTTCTTTAAGTTACTTTATAATCATTAAAAAATGAAAAAATTAGCACTATTTGCAGTTTTCTTTTCAGTTATTTGTTTTGGATCTTGTAAAAATTCATCACAGAATTCGGATCATCCTATCGAAAATGAAAATTCTAATGGAGGACCTGCTAGTTCAGATGACCAAGATAATAAGGCTTCTGACCAAGATAGTAAGGCTTCTGACCAGGAACATGTAGAAAGTAGTCAAGATTCAACACAAAAGGATGCCACTGAAAAGTAAATTGGCTTTAAATTAATTGTTAAACACAAAAACTGAAGTATGATATAATCTTTAATTTCTAGTTTTTGTGTTTTTCTAAAAAAAATCAGAGTTGATTTTATACACTTGCCTCAAAAGTAGTCTTTTACAGCTCTCATCGTAGCAATTACACACAAAAGGTTTAAGACAATGAAACTTATAATTGGTCTTTGCTTCTCAAAAGAAATAAAAAAAATAATAGACAAAAAAGATGATACTATTGTAATAGTATAAAGTATTTTTCTTCGGATTTTTTTATTCATAAATTATCAGTCTAGTTACGTTCATTTTTGTTTCTTGGTAATAATTACAATATCGATTTGAATATCCAATTTTTGTAAGTAAAGTAGAGTTGACTACTAATATACATGCTATTGTAATTTTATGAGTGTATCTTAATTTCAATAATTAGAATTAATTTTTAATTAACATCACATCATTTATTTCATGAAAAATGACTTTTCATATGAAAAATCAAAATTATACTACATTTTTATCAAAAAATCATTTCTATTGATCCAACAATCCTAAAACAGTGAAAATGCGAAAATAATTTCAAAATATAAAACTAACATGCTGACTAATAAAAGACATCACCCATAATAGAAAATTCACACCGCAATATAATACCCACACGATATGAAAAGTAATAAAAAAAAATTGTATTTTACAACGCAAGAATTGCAAGTATTTCTAAATATAAATTTACTTATAAATGACTAAATTATCTAAAATAATTTTCAAATAAAAATTTTTTATAAAAAATTAACAGAAAATGAATTTTGAAAAAAATCTAATAAAATATTTTCCTCATATTATTAATAAACAAAAATTACAATTTTTTACATTATATGATTTATATAGTAATTGGAATAAAAAAATTAATCTTATTTCACGAAATGACATAGAAAATTTATATGAAAGACATGTATTACATTCTTTAGGCATAGCTCAGGTAGTATCTTTTTGTAATTATTCTACAATATTAGATGTTGGGACAGGTGGCGGATTCCCAGGTATACCATTAGCCATCTTATTCCCAAATGTTCAATTCCTTCTTTTAGATGCTATAAAAAAAAAAATAAGAGTAGTAAAAAAAATTGCTTATACACTTAATTTGAAAAACGTTGAATGTAAATGTATACAAGCAAAGCACGAAAATGGTCAGTTTGATTTTATTGTTAGTCGTGCAACAATGTCTTTACAAAAATTAGTAACATTAACAAAAAAAAATATTAGTAAAAACCAGAAGAATACTATTCATAACGGATTCCTTTGTTTAAAAGGAGGTGATTTACAAAATGAACTAAAACCATACAAAAAAAAAGTTGTAGAATACAAATTGAACAATTTCTTTCAAGAAAAATTTTTTGAAACGAAAAAAGTAATTTACCTGCCAGTATAATTTCATGTACTCATTAAACTCTAAATTTGATTAGAAACTAATCAACTAATAATTAGTACTGACTACGCGCTATAAAATATCACCAATTTTTATTTAAATTTTATACTCCTAGCATAAAACTAGCAATTACATAGTTTTTAATTTTGCAATTATGTCATGATAGATAATTCAAAAAAAAATAAATCAAAGGGGGAAATTTATAAATTTTTCACACAATTTTAATTTTCGAGTTTCATTTTTAATTTTTTTAAATAAAATGTAAATAGTACATTTTATTCTATTTTTATTAAAAAACAACAAATTGTAAAATAATACAAAAATAAATAATCGATTATTTTTCACTATTTTCGTATGATTTTTGCTAATCTTTTTTCTTTTAAAGAAATAATAGTAGATGAAGTTGCTGAATTAATTTCATTTTTTCTGTAATCTACTACATGATCTACCGATTGAATAATTTCATTACTTATTTCTGAAAAATTAATTGGAGCAGGATAACCGCTAATATTAGCAGAAGTAGAAACCAAAGGGTTATTTAATTGACAACACAATTGTTTAGAAAAACTTTCTTTTGTTACACGAATTCCTAAAGTACCATCATGAGCGATTAAATTAGGTGCTACATTTTTCGCTCCTGGATAAATAATTGTCAATGGCTTTTCACAATAAAAGTTCAATAAATCAAAAGTATTTATTGAAAAATCATGCACATAATTATGTAATTTTGTAAAAGAATCCAATAATACTAACATTGCCTTAGTGTTGTATCGCTTTTTAATAAAAAAAATTTTATTCACAGCATTCTCATTAGTAGCATCACAACCAATCCCCCAAATAGTATCAGTAGGATAAAGAATAATTCCGCCTTTTTTTAAAATTTCACACGCTTTTTTTATTTCTCTATACATAGATATACGTCTAAAATTAGTTACAATCTACAATTTTCATACTCATATCAAGACTCTTCACCGAATGAGTTAATGATCCAATAGAAATGTAGTCAACTCCAGTTTCTGCATAACTACGAACAGTATCATAAGTAATTCCTCCAGAAGATTCAAGTTTATATTTTCTATTTACTAGTTTAACAGCTTTATATGTGTTTTTTACATCAAAATTATCCAACATAATACGATTTATACCTCCTATTTGCAAAACTTTGTTTAACTCATCAAATGTACGTACCTCTATTTCAATTGGAAGTTGTATTTTCATTTTATTAATATATTTATTCGCTCTAATAATCGCGTTTTTTACACCTCCTGAAAAATCTATATGATTATCTTTTAATAGTATCATATCAAAAAGACCAACACGATGATTTTCACCACCTCCAATACTAACAGCTTCTTTTTCAAGCATACGCATTCCTGGAGTTGTTTTCCTTGTATCTAGTATACGTGCAACAGTACCTTCTAATTTCTTGACATATTTACGTGTAACTGTAGCAATACCACTCATACGTTGTATAACATTTAATACTAACCGTTCAACTTGTAGTAAAGATCTAACTTTCCCTTTTACTATAAAAACTACATCATTTTTTTTTATATCTTCACCGTCCATAACATGAACATTTAAACTTAAATTTGAATCAAATACGTAAAATATTTGCGTAGCAATTTTAACTCCAGCTAAAATTCCATCTTCTTTTGTTATTAATTGCATACTCCCTTCTAATGAAGAAGGAATAGTCGATAAAGTTGTATGATCACAATCACCAATATCCTCTTTAAATGCCAATTGAATAAAATTATTTATTAATTCTTGTTTCATAATTTTTTACTGAATAATTGCTTTAATTTTTTCTACATAATCTAATTTTTCCCAAGTAAACAATTCAACTTCCATTTTTACCAGTTCATCTGAATAATTAGAAGTGAATATTTTTTTTATTTTTTTTGTTTTACGTCCCATATGTCCGTAAACTGCTGTTTCTGTATAAATTGGACTAAGCAATTTTAATCTTTTTTCTATAGATTTTGGGCGCATATCAAACAATTCTAATACTTTTTCTGCTATTTGATTATCTGTTAAACAAACATTGCTTTTCCCATATGTATTAATAAAAATATTCATTGGATTAGCAACTCCTATTGCGTATGATACTTGAACTAATACTTCCTCACATACACCAGCTGCTACTAAATTTTTAGCTATATGGCGAGCAGCGTAAGCTGCTGATCGATCTACTTTAGAAGGATCTTTCCCTGAAAAAGCTCCACCCCCATGGGCACCTTTTCCACCATAAGTATCAACAATAATTTTCCTTCCCGTTAATCCAGTATCTCCTTGAGGACCACCAATAACAAATTTACCTGTAGAATTAATAAAATATTTAATTTTTTTACTGAACAAATTTTGAACTTTAATAGAATATTTAGCTTTAACACGAGGAATTAAAATATTTTTTATATCACTCATAATTCTTGTTTGCATAATTTTATCTGGAGCAAACTCATCATGTTGTGTAGAAATAACAATGGTATCTATACTTTCTGGCACATTATTATCATTATAACAAATAGTTACTTGTGATTTAGCATCAGGACGAAGGTACGGCATTAAATCAGAATCATACTTACGAATATTAGCTAACTCTTTCATCAATTGATGAGATAAATCTAACGATAATGGAATATAATTATCTGTTTCACTAGTAGCATAACCAAACATCATTCCTTGATCACCAGCACCTTGATCAATAGGATTTTTTTTTTCTATACCTCGTATAATATCTTTTGATTGCTCATGTATAAGACTTATTATACCTGAAGATTTTGCTTCAAAAGCATACTCTTTTTTTGTATATCCTATTCTTTCTATAACGTCTCTAACTATTTCAGAAATGTCTAAATACACTTTTGACTTAACTTCCCCAGCCAATATCACTTGACCACTAGTTACTAATGTTTCACAAGCCACTTTAGCATCACTATCATAAGCTAAAAAATGATCCAATACAGCATCTGATATTTGATCTGCTATTTTATCTGGATGACCCTCAGATACTGATTCTGAAGTAAATAAATAACTCATTAGACTAAAATTTAAAAATTTTCTTTTTTATTATTTTCAATGTCATAAAATATAAAATTTATAGCCAAGTAGCTTTAGAAAAAATCATAATTGTTTTAATCATAGTAAAAATATGCAACAAAATGAAATACCAATTAATTCAACGATTTTTAAATTCTTCATTATAATTTTTTATATTTATAATCATTATTAACATGATTGCAACAGCAAAACAGTCAATATAATTAATATAAAAATTTAAAAACAACAAACAACACCAATAGTTAAAAATACTTACATATTGAAATTGTTAACTGAACAATCAATACCAGTTTTCAAAAATTTTCCAGTCAAATTTTAAAAAAATGAATTAAACTATCTTTATCTTTGTTGTAAATTATTTTTTTATTAATCATTTTCAAAATTATTTTGCAGCACATTTCTGTAAAAACTAAATATTTTAGACTTGGATATCATCCCAATATACCGTCCTTTTTTGTCTACAACTGGCAAATTCCATACTTTATCATCTTCAAACAAATTCATAATTTTGACCATAGACATATCAGATCTAATTTTTGTTAATGAACAAATCATAAATCTTTCAACACTATATTGATCATATAATTCCGAGCGAAAAATGATACTACGAATATCATCTAATAACACAATTCCATGTAAAATACCGTTACTATCAATAACAGGATAAATATTTCGATTAGATTGTGCTACAATTTTTACAACATCTCGCAATGTCATTTCAGGAGAAACTGTTTTAAAATCACTTTCTATAAGTGTATTTATGTTTAATAAAGTCAATACAGCATGATCTTTATTATGCGTTAGAAGCTTTCCTTCTTTTGCTAAACGCATAGAATGAATATTATATTTTTCAAAAAACAAAATAGTGAAATATGAACTACTAGAAACGATCATCAATGGCAAAAAAAGATTAAATCCACCAGTCAATTCGGCAATTAAAAAAATTGATGTCAATGGAGCGTGCAATATTGATGACATCATACCAGCCATACCTATTAATGAGAAATTCTCTTCTGATAAAAAAAATTCTTTCCCAAGAAAGAAATTAAATAAATGCGAAAAAATAAATCCAATAAAACATCCTAGAAATAATGATGGAGCAAAAATTCCACCACACCCACCACCACCTACTGTAGCTCCTATCACAAAAATTTTTGAAAAAAAAATAAATATAAATAAAAAGAACAATTCATAGTAATTATTAGTATTCAATAAATTTGTGAAAAATATAGTATTAAATATGTGATTATGTTGATTATTAATAATTTTGTTAATAACATCATAACCTTCCCCATACAAAGGCGGAAATAAAAAAATAATAATACTTAATATAAGTGCTCCAATAACAAAACGTTGCCAATAATTTCTTAAACTTGAAAACAAGTTTTCTATCCAATTTAAAATTCGAATAAAAAAAATAGCAGCTAATCCACAAATTACACCTAACAATAACACACATGGAAGATTTTTCAAATCATAAGGTACTACTTGATTAAACTTAAATATTGGATTAATACCTGTAAAAAAATAAGAAATACTAGCCGCTGTTATAGAAGAAATTAAAAGTGGTAGGACTGAAACAGTAGTCAAGTCTAGCATTAAAACTTCAATTGTAAAAAGCAGTCCTGCAATTGGTGCTTTAAAAATCCCTGCAATAGCTCCAGCAGCACCACAACTTATCAACAATATAAGCGTTTTTTGATCCATTTTAAACAATCTTCCTAAATTGGATCCAATAGCTGCGCCAGTTAAAACACTTGGAGCTTCTGATCCAACAGAACCTCCAAGACCTATTGTAATAGAACTTGCTATTAATGAAGTCCATAAATTATGTATTTTAAGACGACCTCTTCGTTTGGAAATGGCAATGAGAATTTTAGTAATTCCATGCTCTATATTATCCCTTACAAAATACATTACAAATAATCCAGACAATAAAATACCAACTACAGGACAAATAAAATACGATTTTTTAGTAAAAATATTTACTACACCACCTACATAATATTGGACAATATGAATACAGGTCTTTAATAGAATACATGAAATTGCACTAAAAACACCAGTAACAAAACTAAGTATAAGAATAAAATGTGATTCTTTAATACGTATTTTTTCCAAATGCAAACGAAAAACAAAAACTAATATGTTTTTAATATTTATCAATGCTTTCAATTGGTATTTGAAATCCATTTGAAAGCATTGATAAATGCTTCTATCCATGGACTTATTTCATCTTTACTACGATTCTTAGGGTAATATGCCCACTGCCATGGGAATATTACCCTTTCAATATGAGGCATTAAGGCTATATGGCGCCCATTTTCTGAACAAACACCGGCAACATTATAATCTGATCCATTTGGATTTCCTGGATAAGAATTATAAACATATTTAGCAATAATATGATATTTATGTTCCAGCATTGGCAATTGAAATCGACCCTCTCCGTGAGCTATCCAGATGCCTAGTTTACTATTTGACAATGTACTAAACATTACTGAATAATTTTTAGGAATTTCAACTGATATAAACCCAGACTCAAATTTATGAGAATTATTTTGAAGTATCAATGTTTTTTTTTTATATTTTGGGTAAATCAAATTAAGTTCAATCATCAATTGACAACCATTGCAAACACCAAGACTCAATGTGTCATCACGAGCATAGAATTTTTCTAAAGCTATTTTTGATTTTTCATTGTACCGAAAAGCCCCTGCCCATCCTTTAGCTGAACCCAACACATCTGAATTTGAAAACCCTCCACAAAAAACGATCATATTAATTTCTTCCAGTGTTTCACGTCCAGTAGCTAAATCAGTCATATGAACATCTTTTACATCAAACCCAGCTAAATATAAAGCATATGCCATTTCTCGATCACCATTAGTTCCTTTTTCACGTATAATAGCAGCTTTAATGCCGGACATGGTATTTCTGTTAATAGAAATACCATGTCCGGACAACTTTCCACAAAAAGATTTTGGAAAAATATTTATTAATATTTGATTTTTATAATTTTCAAACCGTTCTTTTGACGCTATAATACCAGATTGCTTCCTATCAAGTAGATAAGAAGGATAATACCATATATCACGAAGATAGTCTACATCTAATTGAAACTGTTTTCCCGAATCAGACACTAAAATGTAACGTTTTTTTATAGGATATCCAATATTAACCCATCTAACTTTTTTCTGATTTAAATATTTTTCAACAAAATTTGTATTTTTTACTTGAATAATAATTCCAGAATTTTCACTAAAAAGTTTTCTAATTATATTAATATTTTCAGTTCCCAAATGCGACAAACAAATTTTCATTCCTCCTACACTATTAGCAAAACACATTTCTAATAATGTAACTACAATACCACCAGCTGAAATATCATGTCCTGATAAAATAAATCCATTTTTTATCAATTTTTGAATAACATTAAAAGTTTTTTTGAAATATTGTACATCATTTATAGTCGGAATATCATCTCCAACTGTACTCAAAGACTGAGCAAAAGCAGACCCTCCTAATTTAAAACAATCTGAAGAAAAATCGATATAATAAATTTTTGTATCAATATCATTAATCAACACAGGAGAAACAATTTTTTTAACATCAAAAACTTCTGCTGAAGCCGAAATAATAACAGTACCAGGTGCATATACTTTTCCCCATTTGTATTTTTGTGTCATAGATAAAGAATCTTTTCCTGTTGGAATATTGATTCCTAAATCACAAGCAAACTTTGAGCAACTTTCCACTGCGCTATATAAACGAGCATCTTCACCAATATTTTTACAGGGCCACATCCAGTTAGCACTTAAAGAAACACTTTTCAATCCATTCTTTAAAGGAGCAAATACAATATTTGTCAAAGCTTCTGCTATAGACATAATAGAACCAACAGAAGGATCAACTAGTCCTATTTGTGGAGCATGGCCAATAGATATTGCAATACCAACTACTCCACAAAAATCTAAAGAAACTGCTCCAAGATCACTCAATGGCAATTGTATTTCTCCAACACACTGTTGACAAGCAACTCTCCCAGTTACTGAACGATCTACTTTATTAATTAACCAATCTTTACAAGCAACCGCTTCCAATCTTAAAACTTTTTCAATATATTTGAAAATATCACTTTCATTATATTTAGGATTTTTGAATGTGTTTTTAATAGTTACATCTTTAATAATAGCATGAGGTGGTTCTTCAAAAAAATCATTTAAATACATATTTAAAGGACATTTTCCATTTTTTTGTACAAAAACAAATTTCATATTTTCAGTAATTTCACCAACAATATACATCGGAGAACGCTCACGTCGAGCTATTTTGCTTACTAAATCAATATTTTCTGCTTTCAACACTAATCCAATTCGTTCTTGACTTTCGTTCCCAATGATTTCTTTTGCTGATAAAGTTAAATCACCAATTGGTAATTTATCTATTTCTATATATCCTCCAGTATCCTTTACTAATTCAGAAAAACAATTTATATGTCCACCAGCTCCATGATCATGGATAGAAATAATCGGATTTTTACTTGATTCAGCAAGAGTGCGAATAACATTTGCTACTCTCTTTTGCATTTCTGGATTTGATCTTTGTACAGCATTTAATTCTATAGCAATATCATATTCTCCAGTATCAACTGAAGATACCGCACCTCCACCAATACCAATTCGATAATTATCACCTCCAAGAACAATTATTTTATCTCCTGATTTCACTTCACCTTTTAAAGCATCTTCCAATTTTGCAAAGCCTATACCTCCGGCTAACATAACTACTTTATCATATCCATATTGCTTCTCATTTTCTTGATGTTCAAAAGTTAAAACTGATCCACAAATAAGCGGTTGTCCGAATTTATTACCAAAATCAGAAACTCCATTAGATGCTTTTACCAAAATTTGTTCTGGATTTTGGTACAACCATTTTTTATTTAAATCTATTTTCCAAGGGTAAGATGTCATATATACAGCTATTCCGGCAATTGGCAATGACGCACGCCCTCCACTCAAGCGATCTCTTATTTCTCCACCACTTCCTGTTGAAGCCCCATTAAAAGGTTCAACAGTAGTTGGGAAATTATGTGTCTCAGCCTTTAAAGAAATAACAGTTTCTATTTTTTTTATTTTAAAAAAATCAGGTTTGTCTCCTGTTACAGGATAAAATTGTTTAATCATTGGACCTTTATTAAAAGCTACATTATCTTTATATGCTGAAATCAAATAATTGAAATTTTTTTCAGATGTTTTTTTTATTAATTGAAAAAGGGTATGTTTTTTTTTAAATCCATCGATTATAAATGTTCCATTAAATATTTTATGCCTACAATGTTCAGAATTAACTTGTGAAAAGCCGAACACTTCACTATCAGTAAGAAATCTACCCATTTTTGTACTTATTCCATCAAGATATGCTACTTCTTCAACAGTTAAAGCTAATCCTTCTCTAAAATTAAAAGCAGAAATGTCTTCAACAAAAATAACATCTTCTGGTTTTCTATTCACAACAAAAACATCTTGTTCAAGACCGTAATACAATTGCTGAAGCATTGGATCACATATAGTCTTCTTCTCATCATCAGAAAGAAACTGAGATATAAAAAAAAATTTTTCTGCCCTTATAATCCCATTTATATTCATAATTTGAGTAATCTCTACTACATTAGTACTCCAAGAAGTAACAATTTCGCGACGAGGACCGACCATCATTACATTTACACGATCATTTTTTAATAATCTTGAATCTCCAAAAAGCCAAAGTAATTTATCTATATCTGTACTGCTCAACTTTTCAACTGTTTGCACTGCTATAACATCTTTAGTAGATACTTCAAAAAATAATATCATTTGAGTTTGATTAGTTTATATCTGACATTAAAACAAAAATTTTATAAAAAAAAACAATTAAAATAAATAACAAATATACATTGTTAAAAATTTTTTATTTTCTATAAATTCGTCCTACTTTATAAAAACCATGCTATGAAAATACTTTTTCGATCAATATTTTTGTATTGTGTTACAATAACACATTTTCTCACATTTTCACAAAAAACTAAAGCTAACATATCAATTATCAGACAAATTCAGTTTTGTCCTAAAATAATGCATATCATTTTTAAAAATCACGTATGTGACAATCACAAAAGAGCTTTTCCCCCAAAAAAAGATCTTCAAAATCAATCTTTTGTCAAAAATCTAAATAAAAATTTTACTACAAATTCAAATAAAATATATACTAAACAAAATAATTATACAATAAATACAATGTATAGAACCAAACAAACTTTATTTTTAACTGATAAAGTCACATATTGCGCTCAAATATTTAGAATTAATCTAACTGCTTTAAATAAAACAATTGTAATTGAAAAATTACAAAGTTTACAAAAAATATATAAATCAAAAGGTATAATTAGGAATACCACTTTAGCTTTATTAATATTAACAATCCAATATGCTGTAATTTTATGCACAAATAAAGTGTACAAGCAATTGCAAAAAAAAATAAAATTAACAAATAATAAAAGATTAAAACCAATTTTTATAAAAAATTATGAATTTCTCAATATTGAAAAACAAGTAAAGATTATACTTTTTTTATTAAAAATATTAAAATTTATTACAATAATAATGCAATTATTATTATCTATTCCTGGATTTTTTAAAATCTTTCCACAAACAGAAAAAGTGGCAGTAATAAGCTTTTATTATATATGGAATCCAATAAAAAAAATTGGAATAGACATAGCACATTATATTCCTAATATATTTACTATTATAATTATTTGGACAATATTTCGCTATATAATAAAAGGTCTTAGAACATTAGCAGAAGAAATTGAAAAAGAACAACTGAAATTGCCTGGATTTTACACAGATTGGGCAAAACCAACATTCAATATTATACGATTTTTATTATACGCCTTTATGACAGCATTAATCTACCCTCACCTTCCACATTCCGAATCTGAAGCATTTAAAAGCGTTTCAGTATTAATTGGATTAATTTTTTCAATTGGATCTAGCTCAGCAATTAGTAATCTAGTTGCTGGAATAATCATAACTTATATGCGCCCATTTAAAATAGGAGATATGATAAAAATAAATGACGTTATGGGAAACGTTATTGAAAAAACACAAATCGCAACTCGTGTTTTAACTATTAAAAATGAAATAATAACATTCCCCAATACAACAATAATAAACGCACAAACTGTCAATTTAAGTGAATCAGCAAGAACAAACGGATTAATTTTACATTTTGATGTAACCTTCGGATATGATACTCCGTGGAGAATTGTACACAAGATACTTCTTGATAGTGCAGAATCAACACAAAACATACTTAAAACACCTCACCCATTTGTTCTTGAAACAAATTTTAACGATTTTCATATTACTTATCAGATAAATGTTTATATAAAAGATGCCAACAAAATGTTACAAATTTTTTCTGAGTTAAGACAAAATGTACAAGATAAATTCAATGAGGCTGGTATCAGCATGCTTTCCATCCACTATCATAAGCAAGACGTAAATATAAAAAGATCAAATTAATCATCAATAAAAATACTAGTTACAATTTAATTTTTTTTGTTAAAAAATATTCTTCCATTAATTTATCATAATAATCACCTCTCGAGAGAATCCCTTTGATTAAAATAACAGCTTCTATTTTAGCTTTACAGCACATTTTGTTATCAATTTTACGAAAAATACTTTGATGAAAAATAACTTTTACTCCTTTTCTATCAATCATTAAAGAAGAAATAAAAACATCATCACTACGAAGTGAACATTTATAATCAAGTTCAGCATGCGTTACAACAGAATCTATTCCCTTTTGATGTGCATCTGAAAAAGACAATCCTATATAAAGTAAAAATTCATGTCTTGTATTTTCAAAATAATGTAAATAGTTAGCATTATTTACAATTCCTTGAGAATCACACTCATAATCACGGACTTTCATCTCTATTTTAAAAATTTTCCCCATATATTCCCTTATTTATTATTTTAAATAACTTATCTGAAGGTCGTATTTTCCCAAAAACAGGCATAGAAAACCGCTCTCCTTTTATAGTTGTCTCTACTGAAAGCAGATTTACTCTGATTTCTTTGACAATCAAAAATAAAGCACCAGTTGTTGGTCCTGTAATCAATATTTTATCACCTATATCGAGTCTTTGTGTTTCCAATAAAAATTCACCAACTTTTAATTTTGAAAAATAACTAATAACCTTCCCAACGTATATTTTCTTTTCTGTAGCTTTATTCCCATAAGAATCACAATGATAGTTGTCTAATTCGTTTAATTTTTCCCCTAAATAATAACCATTCCAAAAACCACGATTAAAAACACGCTTCAGCTGATCATCTAAAATATTCTTTAATTTTTCTGTGAATTTGTTTTCAAAACAAGCTTTAACAGCATGTTTGTAACATTCAGTTACTAATCGTACATACTCAGGTCCCCTAGCACGTCCTTCTATTTTAAAAATTTCAACACCAGCATCCACCATTTTATCAATAAACCGAATAGTTTTCAAATCTTTCGATGAAAGAATGTATTGGTTATCAACTTCTAATTCTAATTCAGATTCTTTATCTTTAATAAGATACTTATGTCTGCAAACTTGATTACACTTCCCTCTATTAGCAATAGAATTCATACCATGTAAACTTAGATAACATTTCCCAGATATTGCCATACAAATAGCACCATGCGCAAACATCTCTATACGAAGTAATTTATTGTTAGGCCCTTTTATTTGTTGAATAACAATTTGTTCATGAATTTTTTTTACTTGCTCAAGAGTTAACTCTTTTGCCAAAACAACCACATCTGCAAATTGTGCATAAAAACGAAGAGCTTCTATATTAGAAATACTCAACTGAGTAGAGATATGAACAGTTACACCAATACTACGAGCATAAATCATTGCAGATACATCTGCAATGATAATTGCTGCAATACCTGAACTTCGAGCAGTATCAATAATTTTACGAACATATACAAGGTCTCTATCGTAGAGAACAGTATTAAGTACAATATATGCTTTTACTTGGTAATTTTGACATATTTGGACAATTTTTAAAATATCACTTATTACAAACTCATTAGAAGAACCTGAACGCATATTTATACCTTTCAATCCGAAATAAATTGAGTCAGCACCAGCATGTATTGCTGCAGACAAAGACTCATATGAACCTACTGGCGCCATTATTTCATAATTTTTAACCATTTTTCAATTTTTTATCTCAATCGTATTTCTAAGTATTGACCAAAGGTATACAAAAATCTAAAACTGACAACTACAATAATAAGCTGTTCCACATTAAAGTTACATGTAAGATAACATTACAATTAGAATTGTAATTAAAATTATAAATACAAGTACATTTAAGTTTAAATATAATATTTATAACTCTCTATAACAATTGATCCAAAATTACACTATAAAATATTTTATTATACACTAGCACCTACATTTAATTAATCAAACTATTGTTTTACGTTGCATCTAATTATTTAAAGATTTTTTAACCTGCGGAAACTGTTATATGTAACTAGTATGCAATACTATATCTTAGCCTAAGATATAGTTTAAAATAACATTTAACAATTTTTATTAAATACACTTATTACAACATCTCAAAAAAAAATTACAAACTATTTTTTGAAAACAAAAAACAATCAAATAATTTAATCTCTATTAAAGTAATATAAAATAAAAAATAACTGTTTAAAAATGACATTAATAACATTTAGAAAATAACAATAAAAATTATACTGATATTAAAATTAAAAAAGTATTTTAGTTACTAAAATTTGCATATTCAACCGATAGGTATTACATTTACTCGGTATATGGACTATAATCATGGAATTCTCGTCATAACATAAAGAAAGAATTTAGGTATTTTTAGTTTTAAAACGTTACGTAAGGTTGAACACTTACAAAAAAGCAAATGTCAAAAATGTATCTATAAATGGCAAATCATAAATCAACTATAAAAAGAATTAAACAATCACAAATTAAAAGATTACATAATAGGTACTACGCTAAAACCACAAAGAACATAATAAAACATCTTAGAAAGATAAACGATAAAGCTCAAGTGTATGAATTATATAAAAAAGCAAGCTCTATGTTAGACAAACTAGCAAAGAGAAGTATTATTCACAAAAATAAAGCAAACAATTTAAAATCTAAATTGGCCCTATATAAAAATGAATTGAAGTAATTGAACATGTCAGATCTACATGCTATTTATCTAAGATAGTAATAAATGTAAAATTTGCTTTTCTTTGCCAGTTCTTCAAGTTAGTTAAGTTCACTGCAGTTTTAGTTTTTGTAATTTGGTAATTACTTGTTTATGCTGGAAATTTCAAGAAGAGGGCGTGTAGTACCAAGCTCTTCAATTCGAAAATTAGTACCCCTATCTGATCACGCTAAATCAAAAGGATTAAAAGTATACCATTTAAATATTGGGCAACCTGACATCCCTACTCCAGAAATTGGGTTGAAAGCGATTCATCATCTAGATAGAAAAATACTTGAATACAGTCCAAGTGATGGATTCTTTTCATACCGCAAAAAATTAACAACTTATTATGCTAAATTTGATATAAATGTAAATACTGAAGATATAATAATCACTACTGGTGGATCAGAAGCTGTGTTATTTGCTTTTATGGCATGCTTAAACCCTGGAGATGAAATTATTGTTTCTGAGCCTGTTTATGCCAATTATATTGCTTTTGCTATTTTAACTGGAGCTACAATTCGCACAGTTTCGTCTACTATAGAAAAAGGATTTGCTTTGCCTCCAATAGAAAAATTTGAAGTTTTAATAAACAAAAAAACTAAAGGAATTCTTATATGTAATCCTAACAATCCAACTGGATATCTCTATTCAAAAATAGAAATGAACAAGATTTGCAATCTTGTAAAAAGATATAACCTATATCTTTTTTCAGACGAAGTATATCGCGAATTTATTTATACAAATTCACCATATATTAGTGCTATGCATTTAACAGGCATTGAAGAAAATGTAATTTTAATTGATTCAGTCTCAAAAAGGTATAGTGAATGTGGAATCAGAGAAGGAATGTTAATTACTAAAAATAAAGAAGTAAGAAAAACGGTTATGAAATTTTGCCAGGCGAGATTAAGTCCTCCATTATTAGGACAAATTGTAGCAGAGGCTTCATTAGAAGTTTCTGAAGAATATATGAAAAATGTTTATAATGAATATCTAGAAAGACGCAATTTTATAGTAAATACTCTAAATCAAATTCCAGGTGTTTATTCACCTACTCCAATGGGTGCTTTTTATACTATCGCTCGCTTACCAGTAAATGACACAGATAAATTTTGTGAATGGTGTCTTTCAGATTTTGAATACAATGGACAAACAATTTTTATGGCACCAGCATCTGGATTTTATACTAATCCAACATTAGGGAAAAATGAAGTACGTATTGCATACGTTCTAAAAAAAGAAGAATTGCAAAATGCAATGTTAATTTTAGAAAAAGCATTAAAAAAATATAACAATACAAATAACTAATTGTTTCTAATAAAAATGCGAAATTTCCTATTTTCTCATTTATTTTTTATAGCAAAACGGATTTTTTTTAATAAGGACGATAAAAAGCAATTGTTTTCTCCAGCAATACATATTGCTACCATAAATATGTCGTTAAGTTTAGTAGTAATAATTCTTTCTGTAGCCATTGTACTCGGCTTTAGAAAAGAAATTCAAAATAAAATTACAGGATTTAATTCACATATTCGAATCACTAATTCTTGCAGTGACAATATTTTTTATGAATTTAATCCTCTTACTGTAGATACTATATTGTTGGACAAAATAAAACAAATTCCAAATGTTTCCGATATTCAATCATTTGCAATAAAACCAGCAATTATCAAAACAAAAAATAACTTTCAAGAAGTTTTATTGAAAGGAATAGATAAAAATTTTAATTGGGAGTTTTTAAAAAAAAAAATTATAGAAGGTGATACACTGAGCTTAAATTTAAATTTTTTTAATTCTAATGTGATAATATCCAAATATATTATTGATAAACTAAATCTAAAAATAAATGATACCTTTATTTGTTACTTTATTCAAAATTCTATTACTAAAATTAAAAAATGTCATATTATTGGTATTTATCAAACTGATTTTTTAGATTATGATAAACTGTTTATCATATGTAATATTTCACAAATCCGAAGCTTAAACAATTGGAATGAAAATATAGTTAGTGGATATGAGATATGGGTAAACAATTTTAGATATTTAGATCAAACATTAAAAACAATTAATGACAAATTATCAACTCAACACAATCGGTTTGGAAATGACTATTATGTACGTTCTATTAAACAACTTAATTCAAGTATTTTTTCATGGCTAGATATACTAGATACTAATGCAATAATTATTCTAATACTAATGCTTATTGTTGCATCATTTTCTATGATTTCTGCCTTATTAGTGATCATTCTAGAGTATGCTAACATGATTGGATTATTAAAAGCTATGGGAGAAAATAATACAAATATTCGCAAAATATTTTTTTACATCTCATTTTTTTTAATTGGAAGAGGATTAATATTTGGGAACATAATTGCTCTATCTATCTGTTTCTTCCAAAAATATACCGGAATATTAAAATTAAATCCTAAAATATACTATCTATCAATAGTCCCTATTCATTTAAATATTATTCATATGTTTTTAATCAATTTTTGCACAATCATTATCACACTTTTAACATTAATTTTACCTTCATATTTGGTAGCAAAAATACCACCAATAAAAACAATTCGCCTCGAATAAAACATTTAGGCGATCAATCCATATACATTGTAAATCATAAAAATAAACATACAAAATTAATCTAGTTAGCAACTAATTTTTAATTTAATTAGAGTTATAAACACAAGTTTCATATTATATAGTAAGCGTTACTGAATACGAAATACTACCATTTTTCTTGTTAATCAGAAATTTTTATAAAAAATATATAGAATTGACAAAATTTTTATTTTTGCAAAAAATACTTTCAGTAAAATATATCTTAAATATTTATTTACTATTTATATGAACATCAAATAAACTAATTCAATTAACGACAATTCAATGATTATTTTATTAACTGAACTTAATAAAAGTAGTTAGTCTATGTTTAGTTTTAATAGCACATTGAATGCAATTAATCATACAAATTTTTTAAAATATTAAACACAATTTTTACATTAATAATTAAAACTTATTGTAAGAAATGTATACAACAATACATATAAAATTTTTGTTTATAGTTATGATTAAACTTAAAAAAGTTTTAAATTATTGTCATATATTTGCTCTGTAATGGTTTTAAACTTGTAAACTATAACAAAATATTTATATAAATGAACGCTTTTGTATTTCCAGGGCAGGGAACTCAGTTTCCTGGCATGGGATTTGAACTTTACAAAAAATCAACTCTTTCCAAGAAATTATTTGAAACAGCCAATAAAATTTTAAATTTTAGAATTAGTGATTTTATGTTTGAAGGAACAGCAAAGGAACTCTCTCAAACAAAAATAACACAACTTGCAGTATTTCTACATTCTGTAATTGCTACAAAAAATTTAAATAATTTTAATCCTAAAATGGTTGCCGGGCACTCTTTAGGTGAATTCTCAGCTTTAGTAGTTTCTGAATCATTATCTTTTGAAGATGGGCTACTTTTAGTTTACAAACGTGCCTTAGCTATGCAAAAAGCATGTGATTCAAATCCAGGGACAATGGCTGCTATTATTGGTATATCAGAAACAATTGTAGAAGAAACGTGTAACGAGATAGAAAAAGAAATAGTAGTTCCAGCAAATTATAATTGTCCAGAACAAATTGTAATATCAGGGACTTTAGAAGGAATAAATATCGCGTGTAAACTATTACTAAAAAAAGGAGCTAAACATGTATTAAAGCTTAATGTTAATGGAGCTTTCCATTCTCCATTAATGGAACAAGCAAAAGACGAATTAGCAGAAGCAATTTCTTCAATAACATTTACAAATCCGATATGTCCTATTTATCAAAATGTAACTGCAAAAGGAGAAATTGTTTCAACAACAATTAAAAATAACTTAATTTCTCAATTGATTTCTCCAGTCAAATGGAAACAATCTATAGAGAATATGATTACAGATGGTGCTATTAATTTTACAGAAATAGGTCCTGGTAATGTGCTAAAAAGATTAATACAAAAAATCAATAGCAGTGTTATTTTAACAAATATTAAATAAAAATCTATCATTTAAATAATAAATATGAAATTTATAAAAATGCATGGAACAGGTAATGATTATGTGTATATAGATTGTTTTCAAGAAAAAGTAGAAAATCCAGAGAAATTGGCTATTTATGTAAGTGATCGTCATAAAAGTATTGGTTCAGATGGTTTAGTATTAATAATGCCATCTATTAAATGTGACTTTCAAATGCGCATGTTTAATTCAGACGGGTCAGAAGCACAAATGTGTGGCAATGCTATTCGTTGTGTAGGTAAATATGTATATGATTTTGGTTATACAACCAAAATAAATCTTGAAATAGAAACACTATCAGGAGTAAAAAAACTAGAATTATTTCCTACAAAAGGAAAAATAAAAAAAGTAAAAGTGAATATGGGGAAACCAATACTCCTTACTAAAAATATACCAGTAATATGGGAAGAAGAAAAATTGATTTCTAGATCAATAAATTTTTCTTGTGGGAAATGGATAATTACTACAGTTTCAATGGGTAATCCGCATACCATTATTTTTACCAAAAAGATCAAAAACCTAAATATTAAACAAATTGGGAAAGAGATAGAAAATCATCCGATGTTTCCAGAAAAAACAAATGTAGAATTTGTAGAAATTATTTCACTAAACTATGCAAAAATGAGAGTATGGGAAAGAGGCAGTGGTGAAACACAATCCTGTGGAACAGGGGCATGTGCAGCACTAACAGCTGGCATTATAAATGGAAAATTAAACAAAAAAGCCAAAATTTCTCTTTTAGGAGGTGAATTAGAATTAGAATTAGAAAAAGAAGGCTATATATCAATGATTGGAGACGCACATTTAGTATTTACTGGTGAATTTAATATTGATTAATTTTTTCTAAGATATAATATAGTGCGTAATTAAATAATTACCACAATAACTTCATTTTTATACATGCATCAGAAGAAATCTAACAACTTAACTTGAACGTAACAAACACACAATTACACAGAAACAACATCACTTCATTAAAAATACTAAAAACATAATTTTATAAAAAGGGCAGTTACCTACTCTCCCGCATTAGCAGTACCATCGGCACTATCGGGCTTAACTTCTCTGTTCGGAATGGGAAGAGGTGGATCCCCGACGTTTTAACCACCCAAAACTGATTATTCACAAATAAATTTATCAAAAATTTCAATATAATTTTAACATAAGGTAAAGCAAAAACTAAAACTAAAGTCCAATTTTAAATGTTTAACAATGTTATATGATAAGCATTTGGGTAATTAGTACTGCTCAGCTATGATGTTGCCACCTTTACACTTACAGCCTATCTACGTCGTAGTCTTCAACGACCCTTATATGGAAATCTAATCTTGGAGACGGTTTCGTACTTAGATGCTTTCAGCACTTATCCTAAATTCCAGACATAGCTACCCAGCAATGCCCCTGGCGGAACAACTGGCACACTAGCGGTCTGTCCAACACGGTCCTCTCGTACTAGTGTCAGCCCTCCTCAAATTTCCTGCGCCCACAACAGATAGAGACCGAACTGTCTCACGACGTTCTGAACCCAGCTCGCGTGCCACTTTAATGGGCGAACAGCCCAACCCTTGGGACCTTCTCCAGCCCCAGGATGTGACGAGCCGACATCGAGGTGCCAAACCATTCCGTCGATATGAGCTCTTGGGAATGATCAGCCTGTTATCCCCGGAGTACCTTTTATCCTTTGAGCGATGGCCCTTCCATACGGAACCACCGGATCACTATGCTCTAGTTTCCTACCTGATCGACTTGTATGTCTCTCAGTCAAGCGTGCTTATGCCATTACACTCTACAAACGGTTACCAATCGTTCTGAGCACACCTTTAGAAGCCTCCGTTACTTTTTTGGAGGCGACCACCCCAGTCAAACTACCCCACCATACAATGTCCTCGCTTTCGCGAGTTTAGAATACAAACAATCCAAGGGCCGTATTTCAACGTTGACTCCATCAACACTAGCGTGCTTACTTCACAGTCTCCGGCCTATCCTACACATAAATTGCCCAAATTCAATATAAAGCTATAGTAAAGGTTCACGGGGTCTTTTCGTCCCGTTGCGGGTAATCGGCATCTTCACCGATACTACAATTTCACCGAGCTCATGGTTGAGACAGTGAGAAGATCGTTACACCATTCGTGCAGGTCGGAACTTACCCGACAAGGAATTTCGCTACCTTAGGACCGTTATAGTTACGGCCGCCGTTTACCGGGCTTCAATTTAATACTTCTCTTACGATAATACCTCCTTTTTAACCTTCCGGCACCGGGCAGGTGTCAGGCTGTATACTTCATCTTTCAATTTCGCACAGCCATGTGTTTTTGTTAAACAGTCGCCTTCTCCTATTCTCTGCGACCTACTTTTCAGTAGGCGTCCTTTCTTCCGAAGTTACAGGACTATTTTGCCTAATTCCTTAACCATGAATCACTCGAGCGCCTTAGTATATTCTACCCAATCACCTGTGTTGGTTTACAGTACGAGTACCTAAACAATTAGCAGTAGCGGTTTTCTTGGAAATATGTTTACCTCCTTATCCATTCGTGCAAGCACTCACGGTACTATCAGGTTCGACTCTTATAGCGGATTTGCCTACTACAATCTACATCTACACCCTTTAACCAACTATTCCGTCAGTTGGCCGAAGTTTCACTCTTTCGTCACCACTTCCCTCATTTAGGTAGTACCGGAATATTAACCGGTTCTTCCATTCAGTATCTCCTTTCGGATTACCCTTAGGCCTCGACTTACCCTGATCCGATTAACGTTGATCAGGAACCCTTGATCTTTCGGCGTACAGGTTTCTCGCCTGTATTATCGTTACTTATACCTACATTTGCTCTTCCAATCGCTCCAACATCAGTCACCCAATACCTTCTACGCAATTGGAATGCTCCCCTACCAATTATAATTAAAAACTACAATTCCACAACTTCGGTAATATACTTATGCCCGATTATTATCCACGCTCAATCACTCGACTAGTGAGCTGTTACGCACTCTTTAAATGAATGGCTGCTTCCAAGCCAACATCCTAGCTGTCTCTGTAACTAAACTTCGTTAAATTCAACTAAGCATATATTTCGGGACCTTAGTCGATGGTCTGGATTCTTCTCCTCTCGGACATGGACCTTAGCACCCATGCCCTCACTCCTGATCTTTTTTTGTACGCATTCGGAGTTTACCTAGACTTGATAGGTGATGAAACCCTCGCATCTAATCAGTAGCTCTACCTCATACAAAAATCTTATCAAGGCTGCACCTAAATGCATTTCGGGGAGTACGAGCTATCTCCGAGTTTTGATTAGCCTTTCACCCCTACCCTTAAGTCATCCGAAAATTTTTCAACATTTACCGGTTCGATCCTCCAATTAGTATTACCTAATCTTCAATCTGCTCAAGGGTAGATCACTCGGTTTCGCGTCTATTTCTGCTGACTATACCGCCCTATTCAGACTCGCTTTCGCTTCGGCTACATACCTTAGATACTTAACCTTGCCAACAAAAATAACTCGTAGGTTCATTATGCAAAAGGCACGCCGTCACATGTATAAACATGCTCCGACCGCTTGTAAGCAGACGGTTTCAGAGTCTATTTCACTCCTTTATTCAAGGTTCTTTTCACCTTTCCCTCACGGTACTAGTTCACTATCGGTTTCTCGGGAGTATTTAGCCTTACGGGATGGTCCCCGCAGATTCATACAGGATTTCTCGTGTCCCGCACTACTCAGGATACTACTAGGTTTCTTCGCCAAGTCGTATACGGGACTATCACCCTCTATGGTGTATTTTTCCAAATACTTCTACTTTAGCAATATCTTACCATAATAATTGTAGTCCTACAACCCTGGCTGTGCCTAAACACAGCCAGTTTAGGCTGTTACGATTTCGCTCGCCACTACTAACGTAATCACTATTGTTTTCTTTTCCTCTAGGTACTTAGATGTTTCAGTTCCCTAGGTTTGCCTCCTTTTCAGAATGTCGAGTATTTAATCTCGACAGGTTACCCCATTCGGATATCTGAGGATCAATCAGTTATTTGCACCTAACCCCAGCTTTTCGCAGCTTATCACGTCCTTCTTCGCCTCCGAGAACCAAGGCATCCACCGTCTGCCCTTAATTCACTTATCTTTAATCTTCTTTACTTTTTTAATAAAAAATACATTGTCAAATTTTTGTTACATTTTATTACAGAAACTCTAATACTAAAAACTAACTAAACAATAAATTTTTAGCATAATTCCACAATTAAATTAATAACAACAAAATCTTCCAATATTTTAATTATCGCTTTACCAATATGTCAAAGAACTTATTATCAAATATACAAACTGTGGAGAATAAGGGACTTGAACCCTTGACATTCTGCGTGCAAAGCAGATGCTCTAGCCATCTGAGCTAATTCCCCATATTATAGTAGTCCTAGACAGATTTGAACTGTCGACCCCTTCCTTATCAGAGAAGTGTTCTAACCAAGCTGAGCTATAGGACTTCATTAGCTAAAAAGTCTAGCTCATTCATCACATCTCAAAACAATTCACAAATTTTAAAATTCATGAACTAATAAAATATTATAAAAATAATTCCATAATCCATAGTACAAGGTAAGAAATCTCTGTTTCTACATTAATTAATAACTTTCTCCAGAAAGGAGGTGTTCCAGCCACACCTTCCGGTACGGCTACCTTGTTACGACTTAGCCCCAGTTACTGATTTTACCTTAGGACGCTCCTTTCAGTCACATACTTCAGGCACCTCCAGCTTCCATGGCTTGACGGGCGGTGTGTACAAGGCCCGGGAACGTATTCACCGCACCATGGCTGATGTGCGATTACTAGCGAATCCAACTTCATAGAGTCGAGTTGCAGACTCTAATCCGAACTGAGAGAGGCTTTTGAGATTAGCATCTTGTCACCAAGTAGCAACCCTTTGTACCTCCCATTGTAACACGTGTGTCGCCCCGGACATAAGGGCCGTGCTGATTTGACGTCATCCTCACCTTCCTCACATCTTACGATGGCAGTTCCGTTAGAGTCCCCAGCTTTATCTGATGGCAACTAACGGTAAGGGTTGCGCTCGTTATGGCACTTAAGCCGACACCTCACGGCACGAGCTGACGACAACCATGCAGCACCTCGATATCTGCTATTGCTAGCTATATTCTTTCAAATATATTCAAATACCGTTCGAGCCCGGGTAAGGTTCCTCGCGTATCATCGAATTAAACCACATGTTCCTCCGCTTGTGCGGGCCCCCGTCAATTCCTTTGAGTTTCACCGTTGCCGGCGTACTCCCCAGGTGGAATACTTAACGCTTTCGCTTGACCACTTGCTGTATATCGCAAACAGTTAGTATTCATCGTTTACTGTGTGGACTACCAGGGTATCTAATCCTGTTTGATACCCACACCTTCGTACCTCAGTGGTCAGATATGGTCTGGTAAGCTGTCTTCACTATCGGTGTTCTTCGTAATATCTATGCATTTCACCGCTACACTACGAATTCCGCCTACCTCGTCCACTCTCAAGTTTGGCAGTTTCAATGGCAATTTTCCTGTTAAGCAGAAAGATTTCACCACTGACTTATCAAACCACCTACGTACCCTTTAAACCCAGTAAATCCGGATAACGCTTGCATCTTCCGTATTACCGCGGCTGCTGGCACGGAATTAGCCGATACTTATTCGTAAGGTACTTTCAGTACGCTATGAATAACGCATTTTACTCCCTTACAAAAGAAGTTTACAATACATAATACCTTCTTCCTTCACGCGATTTGGCTGGTTCAGACTTTCGTCCATTGACCAATATTCCTCACTGCTGCCTCCCGTAGGAGTCTGGTCCGTGTCTCAGTACCAGTGTGGGGGGGTCGACCTCTCAGTCCCCCTATCCATCGTCGGCTTGGTGAGCTATTACCCACACCAACTACCTAATGGAACGCACGCTCATCCACAACCAATTAATCTTTAACAAAAATACCATGCAGCATCTTTGTACTATTGGGCATTAATCCGAATTTCTTCAGGGCTATTCCCAAGTTGTGGGCAGATTACATACGCGTTACTCACCCATTCGCCGGTCGTCAGCAATATTACTACCCTGTTACCCTCGACTTGCATGTGTTAAGCCTATCGCTAGCGTTCATCCTGAGCCAGGATCAAACTCTCCCTTGTAAATATCACAAATTATTAATCACTTATTTACTAACTAATATTTCCAACAGAGAAACTTACAACCCATCCTTACACATGTCTTCCATAAATGAAAGACATGTGCTCAGAAACTTATACTATGACAATTATGGAAAA